>CATPAX010000210.1 GCA_955652215.1 uncultured Solirubrobacteraceae bacterium
CCGTGTGGCAGGCCTTACCGAGCGGTCCGCAGACTGTGTACTGCGTGGGACTCGCGAGGTCCTCAGCTGACTGAATCACAGCTGCGGAGCAGAACTTCGACGAGCCCTGCAGCTGGATCACGACTCCGCCAGCTCCGCTCGGGCCCGAGCCTGTCTGGCACGACGGACCGGTGGCTCCCGACGCCCCGCTGGCGATCGCCGCCACCGCGCAAGCCGCTCCGATCAGCGCTAGGACAGCCTTGATGCGCATGCCCTCAGATTACGCGCCCGGTTCCCCGGATTGCCGTATCAGTCGCCAGTACGCACACCGCGCCCGGTGCAGCGCGGAGGCCAACCGTCGATCCCTGAGCGATCTCGGGGCGCCCGTTCATGCTCAGCGGGACGTGCACGGTGAAGCGCGTCAGCCGTATGACCAGCACGCCTCGGTCCTGGCGGACGCTGAGCACGGTGTCCACCAGCGGACTGTCGCGCGGGTCGATCAGCTCGAGCTCCCAGGGGTGTACCGCGATCTCGACCCGTCCAAGCGCCTGAGTCGAGCTCTGAATCTGCCCTCCGCCGTCGAGGCGGACCGTCGCGCCGGCTGCCGAGCGCTCGGCGAGTCCTTCAAGCACGTTGGCGCCGGTGATGGCGGCAACTGTGGCGTTCGCGGGGCTACTCAAGAGCTCCGATGCCGGGGCGATCTGCAGCATCCTGCCCTTGTCGAGGACACCGATCCGCCCGGCCAGGGCGATCGCATCCTCGAATGCGTGTGTCACGAGAAGCGAGGGAAGCTCGAGGCTCGCGAGGGTGTCGGCGAGCTCGGCTCGCAGGTGCTCGCGGGTGATTGTGTCGAGGGCGCCGAACGGCTCGTCGAGCAACAGCACTCGGGGCTCGCGGGCCAGCGCCCGAGCCAGAGCGACGCGCTGTCGCTCGCCGCCCGAGAGCTCGGCCGGGCGGGCCGATGCCAGGTGTCCAATTCCAAGGCGCTCGAGCAGGTCGGGGCGATCGCGCCGGCCGGCGAACCGAACGTTCCCGGCGACGGTCAGGTGGGGGAACAGGCCATAGTCCTGGGGGAGGTATCCCACCCGGCGGAGCTCAGGACTCAGATCAATGCCTCGTCCGCTGTCCAGCCAGGTCTCGTCCTCGAGGGCGATCCGTCCTTCGGGGCGCTCGAGCCCGGCTATCGCTCGGAGCAGCGACGTCTTCCCGGCCCCGGACGGGCCGACGAGCGCGACCGTCTCGGTACCGAGGCTCAGCGCGACGCGAACGTCAAACGATCGCCGGGGGAGAGTGATGTCGACCGCGAGGAGGTCCATGAGCGCGCGAGCAGCTTGGCTGTCAGCAGGATCGCAGCGCTGACGATTATCAGCAGGACCCCGATCGCGACGGCCTGATCAAGGTTCGCCGAGAACTGGGTGTAGACCGCCAGCGGCAGTGTCTGCGTGCTGCCCTGCAGGCTGCCGGCGAACAGGATCGTCGCGCCGAACTCGCCGACACCCCGCGCAAACGCGATCGCCGCGGCGGCGCCCAGCCCACCGCCGGCCAATGGAACGGCGACTCGCAGCATCCTCCGCAGGGGCCCAGCCCCCAGTGTGCCGGCGACGTCCAGCAGCGTCGGGTCGACCGCCTCGAACGCCGCGATCGCGCCCCGCATATAGAAGGGGCTCGCCACGAACAGGATCGCCAGAACCACTGCGGCCTGGGTGTACGCGACGTCTATCCCGAGCGCGCTGAGCGTGTGTCCGAGCAGACCAAGCCGGCCGAACGCAACGAGCAGGCCGAGACCCGCGACCGCCGGCGGCATCACGAGCGGGATCTCGACCAACGTAATCACGACGCTCCGCCCGCGGAAGCGGGCTCGCGCGAGGATGTACGCGAACGGGGTTCCGAAGGCGATCATCAGCACGAACGCGATCACGTTGGTCTTCAAGGAGACCGCGAGGGCATCCGTCGCGGCGGAAGTGCCGAACCCGTTGACCAGATCGCGCACGGGCTGGTAGGTGACGAGCGCGACCATCGGCAGCACCAGGAACGCCAGGACAATCGCTGTCACGAGAGTGGCGAGGACCGCGACCAGCGCACGCCCGACAGCGAGCAACCAGGTGGGGCGGCGGCGAGCGCCGATTGAGGTGGCGCCTGAAGCGCCGCGGGTCAAGGCTTGCCGAATCCCGCGGCGGCAAGCTTGGCCTGGCCGGCGGCCGACAGCACGTCTGCGATGAACGCCTGCGCGGCGGCCTGGTTCTTGCTCGCCTTCACCACGGCGATGAAGTCCTTGGCGTGTGGCTTTGCCGATGCCGGGAGGGGGATTACCGTGACCTTGCCGTTCGCCGCCATGGCGTCCGTGATGTAGACGAACCCGGCATCGGCCTGTCCGACCGCGACCTGGGTGAGCGTCTGTGTCACGTCGGTCGCCTGGCTGACGACGTTCTTCATCGCCGAGCCGGCGATGCCGAGAGCCTTGAAGACGTTCCGGGCGTAGTCCCCGCACGGGACGCTGGCCTGGCAGATGACGAGCTTCACGCCGGGTTTGGTGATGTCGTTGACCGAAGTGATGTGCGCCGGGTTGCTTTTCGGCACGATCAGCACGAGCTTGTTGGTCGCGAACTCGACCGGCTTGTCGATCAGTCCCTTGGCGTAGAGCGCCGCGGGCTGCTTCGGGCCGGCTGCAGCAAATACGTCCGCCGGCGCGCCCTGCTCGATTTGAATCTCGAGCGCTCCCGAGCCGCCGAACGTGTACTTCGCGCTCGGATCGATCGCAGGGAAGACCTTCGTCAGCGACGCGGCGGCATAGACCGTCGGCGGAGATGCAGCGGTGCTCGAGGTCGTCGAGGATGAGTTCGCCGACGAGGAGCTCGAGGCCGCTGGGCTGGTGCTACTGCTGCTCCCGCATCCGACCGCGCCAGCGGAGAACGCGACGAGGACCAGGGTCAGGGCGGAGCGAGAACGAAGCCGACGGGGGACGGTCATGCGACGTCACTATACCCTGGCAGCGCCTATGCAATCGTGGGATCTAGGTGTTCGAGGGGTCGGCGCGCCGCCGTCATGCGGCTCGGGGCTTTACCTTCTCCGCATATGAGCAAGGGACTCACACTGGGCGAGGCGGCGGCAGCTCTCGGAGTCAGCATCGACACGCTCCGCCGCTGGGACCGCGCGGGGCGGCTGAACTCCATCAGGGACGCTCGCAACCGGCGGATCGTTCCAGCCTCGGAGATCGCCAGGCTGAGCGAACGACCCACCCGCCATCGCACCGGCACGCCCCGCTCCGCTCGAAACCGGTTCACGGGCGTCGTGAGCTCGGTCGAGACCGACGGCGTGATGGCGCTCGTCGAGATCGAGGCGGGGCCGTTCCTGGTCACGGCGGCGATCACCCGCGACTCGGTCGAGGAGCTCGGGCTGGCGCCAGGGGTCACCGCAACGGCGGTGGTCAAGGCTACATCGGTGATGGTCGAGCGCGGCTCGACGACATGAGTGGCATGGCTACCGGCGCGCCGCGCAGCATGGGTGGCATGGCTACCGGCGCGCCACGCAGCATGAGGGCTGCCTCTCGTCTGGAAGGACTCGGGACGTCGATCTTCGCCGAGATGACCGCGCTCGCGGTGCGCACGGGGGCGATCAACCTTGGGCAGGGGTTTCCCGACGTCGACGGTCCAACAGAGGCGATCGAGGCGGCGGTCGGGGCGCTGCGTGGCGGGAAGAATCAGTACGCGCCGCTGCCCGGTGTGCCCTCATTGCGGGAGGCCATCGTCGAGCACCAGCGGAGCAACTACGGACTCGAGCCCGAGGACGTGCTCGTGACCTTTGGTGCGACGGAGGCGATCGCCGCCGCCCTGCTTGGGTTGTGCGATCCGGGCGATGAGGTGGTGGTGCTCGAGCCCTACTACGACTCCTACGCGGCCTGCATCGCGTTCGCTGGGGCGACCCGGCGCCCGGTGACGCTCCGCCCGCCGGGGTTCGAGCTCGATCCTGATGCGCTGCGTGCCGCGATCGGTCCGCGCGCCCGCCTGATGCTGGTGAACTCGCCCCACAATCCAACGGGCCGGGTGCTTCACGATGCCGAGCTGGAAATGATCGCCGCAGCGTGCGTCGAGCACAACCTCGTCTGCGTCAGCGACGAGGTCTACGAGCATCTCGTCTACGACGGGCGGCACGTCCCGCTGGCGACGCTGCCGGGAATGGCCGAGCGGACCCTGACGATCTCGAGCATCGGCAAGTCCTTCTCGTTCACGGGCTGGAAAGTGGGCTGGTGCTCTGGCCCTGCGGAGCTTGTGGGCGCGACCAGAGGCGTCAAGCAGTTCCTCACGTTCGCCGGCGGCACCCCGCTGCAGCATGCGGCGGCGGCCGCGCTCCGTCTGCCGCCGATCCATCTCGAGCAGCTACGTGACGATCTCCGGGCCCGGCGCGACCGGCTCTGCACGGGACTTGCTGAGGCGGGTCTCCGGCCGCTGATCCCGGCTGGGACCTACTTCGTCAATGCTGACGTGGGTACCGATGCGGTGGAGTTCTGCGCCGAGCTGCCGGACCGCTGCGGGGTGGTGGCGATCCCGACGAGCGTGTTCTACGACGACAAGGACGTCGCCCCGACGCTCGTCAGATTTGCGTTCTGCAAGCGCGAGGAGCTGATCGACGAGGCGGCGAAGAGGCTGGCGAGCCTCGGGACACCCTGAGCCGTGCCAAGGTGACAGTCACTTCACGCAACGGCGGCGCAATGCTCCGGGGGAAGGCGGAATGATCCTCTGCGTCGCGGCAAGCCCGTCCGTCGACAAGCTGTTCGAGGTCGAGCGTCTTGCGCCCGGTGAGATCCACCGTCCGCTGCACTTCCTCCAGGTTCCGGGTGGCAAGGGCTTGAACGTGGCTCGCGCCGTGGCGGTGCTCGAGGAGAGCGTCGTCGCCACTGGGCTACTTGCCGGACACGTCGGGGAGTGGGTCCGGCAGTCGCTGGACGCGGAAGGTGTCGAGGGCAGGTTCGCGTGGACAACGGGCGAGACACGCTCTTCGCTGTCGGTCGCGGATCGCGAGACGGGCGGTCTCACCGAGTTCTACGAGGCCGGAAGCTCGATCACGCCTGATGAGTGGCGGGAGCTCGAAGACGTGGTCCGGGGCCTTGTCAGGCATGCGAGCTGGCTCTCCCTGTCGGGGTCGCTTCCCGCCGGCGCTCCGGAGGACGGATACGCCGCGCTCGTCGAGGCTGCTCACACCTCCGGCGTTCGGGTTGCGCTCGACGCTCGCGGAGAGCCGCTGGCCCGGGCGATCGAGGCCTCACCTGAGCTGGTGAAGATCAACGTATCCGAGGCAGAGGAGCTCCTTGGCCGTGCCATCAGCGGAGCTCAGCAGGTCACTGAGGCGGCGTCCGAGATCCGCCGCCGGGCGGGAGGCGAGGGACACGCGGCCGTCGTGACGATGGGGGCCGAAGGCGTCGTCCTGGTCGAGCCCGATGGCCGCGCGTGGCGAGGCCGGCTTCACGTCCACGGGCGCTACCCGGTTGGCAGCGGCGACGCTTTCCTGGCTGGGCTGCTCGTCGGCCTCGCTCGCGGTGGTTCGTGGCGCCAGGCAGTTTGTCTGGCCCTTGGCGCTGCGACGGCCAACGCGCAGCAACCGGGGGCTGGTCGTCTTGACCCGGAACGTGCGCTGAAGCTTGCGGCCGACGCTGAGCTCGTAGCCCTTGAAGGGCAGGAGATCAGCGGGTAACAGACGGTTCCGCGGAACCGCCCCGACTATCCGGCCTCTGCGCCACGCCAGTCGAGTTCGGCGATTGCCGAGCCGTCGATCTCGACATCGCGGGCACGGGCCGCGTCGTCGACCCACAGCGTGTAGCGGCCCGAGTGCAGCCCGTCGAATACAGCCGTGAACGCGGGGCGCTCGTTGATCTTCCGCTCCAGGACCTGCTTGTGGCTGCGCCTGTCGTCCGCGCCCGCCGGGCTGATTTCGATCT
Organism: uncultured Solirubrobacteraceae bacterium; assembly: GCA_955652215.1. The sequence goes on from CATPAX010000210.1 coordinate 5,909, forward strand.
CAACCCCGTGCATCTCGGGATCGGTGTAGACGATCAGCGCTCCGATGTCGCCGCCGATGTCGATCGCGACGAACTCAGGGTGCTTGCGGGCGGCGTAGTCCTCGGTCGCGGGTGGGTGCTCGTGCGTGTGCGAGTGCTCGTCAGCGTGCGAGTGCTCCTCAGCGTGTGAGTGCTCGTGAGTGTGTGTGTGGCTGTGATGTTCGTGCGACATGCGAGAAGACACTGGGCTGCGCGCCGGCCGCGCGCAGCCCAGCGATAGTCCTCTAGCTCGACGGGTTGTCGAATCCGTCGAGCGGCGTCCCCAAGTAGGGGAAGCTCGACAGGTACCGCGTCGGCCCCGGAACCGTCGCATGCTGCGCCGGTAGCCATTGCTCGAGCGCACCCGCCGCTGCGTCGGGCTTGTAGTTCTTGTCGATGAACTGGTAGGTGAACCCAGCGATCGCCCGCAGCTCGATTGCCACGACGTCATCGCCGACTCGCCGGCCGTTCGGGAAGCCGGCAATGTCTCCGCCCAGCAAGCCGAACCGGCTTGGAGATGCAGTGGGTGGAATCGCCACGTTCAGGCGCAACTGATCGGCCAGCACCTTCCCTCCGTTGTTCCCCGGGAACCCCGGAACGACCGTGTTCGGGAGGCCGGTCAGCAGGATCGCCTCGAGATCAGCCCGCTTCGCACCAGACGCGTTGAGCGCCTTCAGGTTCGGGAAAGCCGTCGGATAGAGCACCGGCAGTAGCCCGGCCAGCTCAGGGTTGGCGTAGTACTTCACGAACGCCTTATCTCCCGCTGGATACAAGGTGTTCCACTTGTCCTTGCGGCCCATCGGGATGACTACCTCATTGATCAGCGGGTTGCCCAGCCGGGAGACCTGGACCCACGGGCCCGACTCCGCCCGCTCGTCGTTGGCAGTGTCGATCATCCGGATCTTCCGCCGGCTGGCGGCGCTCCACACGCCGATCACCGCGTGCGGGTCGGTTTGGCCCGATGGCAGCTTGCCGTGAGCGGTCAATTGCGTGATCGGGACCTGAATCGCGATCGAGTGGATGTTCAGTGACTTCGTGGCGTCGACACCAGGCGCGGTTGGCCCGGCGAATGCGAACGCGGTCTGGAACGGCCGCAGGTCGGCGAGATCGAACACCGCCCCGAGGTCGACATAGAAGCCGTCCTGCCGCTGGCCGGCGAACACCTTGATACCGCCCCCCACCGTGTGGATTGCCTGCGATTCGAGCGTCTTGTAGTTAGGGATGGAGTGAGGGCCGATGTTGCACGGCGGGCAGGCAAGGCCGCGTGCCAGGACCGTGGTCTTCAGCTTCGGCTTGTGGTGCTTGTGGTGCTTGTGATGCTTGGTGTGCTTGGGGGCCGGTGGGTTCGCAGCCGCCGTCCCGTAGATCGTGACGTCGTCGCCCTCGACCCGAGTCACCGAATAGAACTGACGCCGGTTCCAGTGCGAGTCGTTGATTGAACCGATCGGCCCGGTGTTGTAGAGGAACGTGTTCGGGTTGGCGACTGTGGTGTGGAAGTTGAATACGTAGGAGATCTCAGGCTTGCCGTCGCCGTTGTTGTCGATGTACAGGGAGTACATGACGTCGTTGCCGAACTCGAAGAAGTTCGGGCCGCCGGGCGGGTCCTGAAGCGGCACGAAGTTGCTGATGATCGTGACCGTGCTCGGATCGTCCGGGCTGACGAACGCATACACATCGGCGTTGTCGGCGACCGGGTCCTTGCTGATCTCGGGGGCTTCACGGTGTGACGACATTGCCAGCCTCCATCGTGCTCTCGGGGGCGATCGCCATCAGGCGCTTCACCAGCTCAGGGTCGCGATACGTGACCTCGGAGGTGCCCGACATCACCGTGATCTCGCCGCGCTTTTCGTCTCTGATCAGCGCCATCACCGGCTCGCGTGGTGGCGGTGCCGTCGGCTCGGTCAGGACCGGGTGCTTCTTGTCCGCAATAGCCACCGCGGCCGGAACTCCGACGACGGTCGCCGCTCCGGCCGAGGTCATGATGAACGTCCGGCGACTGAGTCCGCCGCCTTCAGCTGGTGCTGAGTCCATATTCGCTCCTTTACTCTGATCGCCCCGCCCGCGGCGCGATCCTATAGCAACCGCTGGGCGAAATGCTGATTTCCGGCATGCTTGCCGGCCACGCACTCGGGGATCCGCAGGGCAGCGAATCGCCACCTCGAACAGGGGCAAAACAGTGGCTATGTCGCGATCGCGCGCGGATATCTACGTTAACGAGCCGCCGGTGGAATTGGATCACCCACTTCCGCTGCTCGTGACGGGTTCCCGGCTGCTGGCCAGGCGCTCGATCAGATCTGCCGCCACGACTGTCCCGGGTGCTCTGCGAAGCCGCTCGCCTGCTGCGGCTGAGCGACCTCGAAGCGTCTCGTTGGTCAACAGCGTGTCGAGAGCCGCTGACAGCTCTTGTGCCGAGCAGGTGTAGGTCGGAAGCCTGATGCCGTAGCCGGTTTCTTGGACTCGTTGCGCGTTGTCGTGCTGGTCCCAGAAGATCGGCATCACGAGCATCGGCTTGCCGAACCACATTGCCTCAGTGGTGGTGTTGTTCCCGCCGTGGGTGATGACGGCGTCGACGTGCGGGAGGACTGACGTCTGAGGCAGGAACTCCCGGCCGACCATGTTGTCCGCGAGCTCGTACTGGTCGTGCTGAGGGCCGGTGCTGACGATGAACAGATGCTCCGTTTGCGAGAGCATCTCGACAATCCGCTCCATCAGCCCGACGTCAGCCGACCCGAGTGAGCCAAGGCTCACGTATACGAGACTGCGGCCATCTCGCTCCGGCGGGGCCCAAGGCTCGTCTGTCGCGCGTACGCTCGTCTGGAGGTTGTGCCACGTCGGCGGCAGTGGGCGGCTGCGCGGATAGTCCAGCTCGTCCGGATACAGCGTCAGGTTCAGCCAGGGAGACTCGTGGATCATCTCGAGCTCGGGTAGCGGAGGCGCGCCGCGCTCCACGCAGAAGCTCGAGAACTCCCGCTGCATTTCGCCGCACTGGCGGGCGTATTCGGCGCGGAACTCGGCCCACTGCGAGCTGTCCTCGAGTGGTAGCCCCGAGAAAGTGGGAGGGAGAGCCGGGTCCTTCACCTCGAGCGGGTTACAGGAGACGATCCGCACCCACGGAACGCCGCTGGCTGAAATCGCAGGAAATGAACAGACGTTGTCCTGGACGATGACGTCGGGCGCGAGTTCGGAGAAGATCTCGGCGAGGCGCTCATCGACATACCTGGCGCCGTCGAGCAGCGCCTGCCAGGTCGGCGCGATGAAGCTGCCGAGCTGTTCCAGCGTGCTGCCGCGGAACACCGGCGCGGTGTCCCGGATGAAGTCCTTCCAGAACTGTCCCGGCTCCTCTGGCTCAGCTGGGGCCGGAGCGAGGCGCATCAGCCGCTCCTCGAACCCTTTCGTTTCGAGCGTGCCGGCGAACGACTCCTCGACGACAAACATCACTCGGTGCCCGCGGCTGCGCAACACGTCCCCGATGCCGACGCAGTTATTTGTCGGACCGAAAGCTCCCTCGGGGAAGAACACGATCGTCTTGGCGGCCATGGCGGCGAGAGACTACCGCCGCGCCGTTTCCCGACAGCGCTAACACGGCGAACGATGGCGTTTTCGGTCGACCCCTCCGACCGAATTCGCCAATCTTCAGGCGACAAGCGCCACTGCAGCCTCGGGCGTCGCCACCTGGAAGGTGAAGCTCTCCTCCAGATACAGCCGCACGAGCTCCCCGTCGTGGCTCTCGTAGCCGATCGAGATGTCCTGACCACACTCGAGCAGGAAGTCCCCGCCGCGCATACTGAGCACAACCGCTCCGGCGACGCCGGGAGTCCACACGATTGGCCCCTCGAGGATCTTCTGCAGGTGCTCGCGCAGCGGGTATCCACCGTGCTCGGCGGTCTGCACGACGCGCTGGTACTGCTCACCGCCCAGCGCAAGCGCATACGGACCGCTGACGCCGTTGTGCAGCAGCCGCTCGACCGCGCCGGCCACCGGGCGGGGA
>CATPAX010000211.1 GCA_955652215.1 uncultured Solirubrobacteraceae bacterium
CCTGCCACGCGCCGCACCGTGGCGAAATCACAGTCCGGCATCGGATCGATGTCGATACGCCACTCGTCGGGGCGCTCGACGTCCGTGCGCCGCGAGTTCCAGGGATGGAACTCGACCGTCGACATCTGCACCGCCCAGATCACGGAGGCGAGCTCGGTGACGCACAGCTCATCCGCGTGGCGACCGGACGGGAAGCTGACCCGGACCGTGGAGACCCACGGCGGAGCCCCGGCGGGAATCCGCTTCTGGTGAACCTTCTTACTGTCGACGCCCCCCGGGAATCGGTGCAGCATGCATGGACGCTCTCTCAACGCGCGCACGATTCCGTCGCCGACGCTCAGGTAGTAGTGGGCAAGGTCTAGCTTCGTCTCGCCGCGCGCCGAGAAGTACATGCGGTCGGGACTGGTGAGGCGAACCGTTCGCTCGCCGACGGACAGCTCGACCGCATCGCCGCTGCCGGCGGACGGCGTCACTTGACCAAACGCCGGCTCAGCAGTCCTCGAGATCGTGCTCAGGCTCGTCGACGTGATGGGTCACGACCGTCTGCGCCTGGGCCGCCGCCGTGGATGGCGCTTGCGAGCCGATCAGCGGTGGCTGCGACTGGCGAGTCTCCGGTACAGGTCCCGGGCCGCTCGTCGGGATGGGCGCTGGGGCCAACATCGGTGGCTGCTCCGGGGCGCTGGCCGGAACGGGTACCGAGTCGGTCGCGCCGCCGACAGTATCCGTCGGTACTGGTGGTCTGACCGGCTCAGCGGGGAACCGTCGCGCCGACTCCTCGGCGAGCGTCGTCAAGGCGCCGGCCACTCCGCGCACGTCCTCGATCAGCTGAGCGCGTTCGCTCCAGATCGCATCTGTCTCCGCGTCGAGCTGCCGTAGCCGCTGCTCGGACTGCTGCGTCATCGCCATCGCCCGGGACGCCGCCTCCGCAATGCAATGGTCGGCCTGCGACTTCGCGCGCCGAGTGATCTGCTGCGCCTGCTCGTGGGCGGTCATCAGGATCGTCGAGGTCTGTTCGCCGATCTTGTTGATCTCCGCGGCTACCGCGGTGTCCTGCGGAGGGCTCGTGCGCAGCTGCGCCAGCTCACGCTCGAGCTCGCTGAGGTGCAGGTCGACCGCCGCGCGGTCGTAGCCCTCGAGGGCGATTGGGAACCGCGAGGCGATCCGCTCCCACGGTGGCTCGGTGCCCTCGCCATACGGTGGCTCGGTGTCCTCGCCATATGGAGGCTCGATCCCCCCGCTCTCAGGCGGGAAGAAAGACCGCCTGTCGGTCACGGTGAACGCGCGGGCGATGCGATCGCCGAAGTCAGCTAGTCGCGACCCGACCTTACTCGGCTGCTTCTCGGGCTCGTCGAGCGTCGAGGTGAATCGGTCGAAATGGCTCATGGGAGGCCTCCTTAATGCAGACAGCGGGGGAGCACGGGGGGCCTTCGGCGCACCCACGTCGATCCCTCTCCGCCCGCCGCGGGCGACAGCGATCGTGCAGGGCCGATAGCGTTGCGCGGGGCATGTCTTCGACCGGACCGGTGCTCGTGATCCATGGTGGTGCGGGCGATCCGACGACTGAGCTGGCGCAGAACGACGCAGCCTGCCGAGAGGCGTTGCGTGCCGCGCTCGAGGCCGGCCGGCGCGCCCTCGATGGTGACGGCGACGCGGTCGCTGCCGTACAGGCGGCCGTCGCCGAGATGGAGTCGTGCGAGCTTTTCAACGCGGGTCGTGGCTCAGCGCTCTGCTCGGATGGCTCGGTTCAGATGAGCGCGGCGTTGATGCGGGGGAGTGACCGAGCCGCGGGAGCGGTCGCAGGGCTCACCACGACGGAGCATCCGATCGCCGCGGCGAGACACGTGCTCGACTCTCCCCAGGTGCTGATGGTGGGCCAGTGGGCGGACCGGCGCGCAGGCGAGCTCGGCATCGCGCAGCGCCCGAACGAGTTCTTCGTGACCGACCATCAGCGAGCCCGCCTGTCCTCGGCCGCCGGCTCGTCCTCAACCCCCGGCTGGAGCCACAGCCGGGGCACAGTCGGGGCCGTCTGCGTGGATCGCCGCGGTGTGCTGGCAGCGGCGACCTCGACCGGCGGCGTGTTCGGTCAGCCGCCGGGTCGAGTCGGCGACACGCCGATGATCGGTGCCGGAACGTGGGCCGATGAGCACGTGGCGGTGTCGTGCACCGGGGATGGCGAGGCGTTCATTCGTGCCGGCGCCGGCCGCCAGATCGCGATGCTCGTCCAGGCGGGGATCGCGGTCGGCGAGGCGACTGATCATGTGCTTGCTGACGTCGCCGCCGCCGGAGGCCGCGGAGGATTGATTGTGGTCGACCGAAGCGGCGAGGCGGCATGCCCGATCTCGAGCAGGGTGATGCCTGGCGGCGTGTGGCGCGAGGGCTCGGAGCCAGTGGTGTGGGTGACAGACCGCCCGGACGCCCGCGGCGAGCCCTAACCCCTCCAAAACCCGCCGGCGGTAACCTCGCGTGAGTGGCCGTGACGCCCGATCTGTGCGGTTGTGCGCTTGATGACCGTTATGAGCTCCATGCGCTGATCGGCGAAGGCGCGTTCGGTCGCGTCTATAGGGGACACGACCGGCGCCTATCGAGGGCCGTTGCGGTCAAGGTGATCAAGCCATGGTGGTCGGAGGACCCCGAATGGGTTCGCCGGTTCGAGCGCGAGGCGCAGCTGCTCGCCCGGCTCGACGACCCTGGGATCATCCGGATCTTCGACGTGGGCCGGGCCTCGGAGGGCGTCTACTACGTGGCGGAGCTGGTCGAGGGCGAGAGCCTCGCTGAGCGGCTGGCCCGGGGAGCCCTAATGCCTGGGCAAGCGTGCGAGATCGCGCGCCAGCTGTGCGTGGCGCTCACGCCGGCACACGCGCAGGGCATCATCCACCGCGACGTCAAGCCGGGCAATGTTCTGATCTCCACGGGCGGCCAGGTCAAGGTCGGGGACTTCGGACTCGCGGTAGCGACGGATGCGAGCACCGGCAGCCTCGCGACGATCGCCGGGACACCCCGCTACATGGCCCCCGAACAGGCCGAAGGATCGCGCGTGACCCCGGCCACCGACGTGTACAGCGTCGGCGTCGTGCTCTACGAGATGCTTGCGCGAAGGCCGCCGTTCAGCGGCGGGTCACCGGTTGAGCTGGCGCTGCGCCATGTCCGGGACGCGCCGCCCCCGCTCCCGGCGGCCGTCCCGGCGGTGGCGCGATCGATCGTCACGCGGGCGCTCGCCAAGGATCCCCGTCAACGCTACGCGGATGCCGGCGCGATGGGGCAGGCGCTGGCGAGCGCGCGAGTGGCACGCGATCCGAGCCGTTCCGACCTCCCGCCAGCCGACCCGATGCCCGACGGGGAAACGTGGGTCGCGCCCCGGCTTGCGCGGCGGGCGAACTTCGATCCAGCCGCGCGCAGGCGTGCCGGAGCGCTGCTGGCAAGCGCGGTGGTGTTGCTTCTCGGGATGCTCGCGGCGGCGATCGCAACCGCCACCGGACCTCAAGTTAGGGTCCCTGCCGTGATCGGGTTGACCCGGTCCGGGGCGGCAGCCAGGGCGACACACGTCGGACTGCATCCGGCGTTCAGCACCCGGTTCGGACGAGATCCCAAGGGCACAGCGATCGCGCAGACGCCATCCAACGGAGTCCAGGTGGGGCGCGGCAGCACGATCAGGGTTGTGCTCAGCGCCGGTCCCCCTCCTGTCACGCTGCCGCGACTGACCGGTGAGAGCGCGGCTGACGCGCAGGCCACACTTCACAGCCTCGGGCTGAAAGTCTCGATCGCCCAGGTGGTGGCCCCCGGCATCTCCGCGCAGACCGTCACATCCCAGTCTCCCAATCCCGGCTCGAGTGTGTTCCCCGGCTCAACCGTGTCGCTGCGGGAAGCCGAATGGCCGCGCTGGCGACCGCTGCTGTCGCTCGCCGGAGATGCCGGCGGGGGCTCGCCTCCGTTCCGGATCAAGGGGACCCAGTGGCGCGTGGTCTACAGCGTCGCCGACCACGGAATCTGTAGCTGGGCCTCGGCCTTCTGCTCGGACCCGAACGCCACTGTCGGGCAGGTCGGAGGCGCCAGCCTGGGAGGATTCGATCTCGCCGCAGGCAGCGACCAGGCCCAGATCGTCCACGCCGGGCCGGGCCAGTACCAGGTGAGCGTCAGTCCCGGCGACAATGCCAGCTGGTCGATGCTCGTCGAGGACTATTACTGACCAGCACAGATAGGGTTCGGCGATGGCCCTGACCAGCGGCGAGCGCGCTGTGTGCGAGGAGATCGCCGCCCGGACCGACGAGCTGGTCGCGCTGGCGAGTGCTCTGGTCGGCTTTGATACGACCGCCCGCGACGTTGGCGACCCCGCTCGCGACGAGGCAGCGCTTCAGCAGTTTCTCGCGGAGCGCGTGCAGGCGGCCGGGGCGCAAGCGGACGTCTGGGAGCCCGATGCGCAAGCGATGAAAGACTGGCCGCTGGTACCCCCGGGACTGGACTTCGCCGGCCGCCCACAGTTGATAGCTCGCCGCAAGGGTGCCGGGGGTGGCCGCTCGCTCGTCTTCAACGGGCACATAGACGCGGTCTCGGCCGAGCCGCGCGAGCGCTGGACCAGCGATCCGTTCGCCGCCGAGGTGCGTGACGGCAACCTGTACGGGCGTGGGTCGTGCGACATGAAGGGCGGCGTCGCGGCGATGGTGCTTGCGTTCGAGGTGCTGGCATCGATGGGCATCGAGCTTTCAGGCGATCTGCTGGTGGCGACCAACACCGACGAGGAGTCCTCCGGGGCGGGTTCGGTGGCCCTGGTCGAGCACGGCTTGAAGGCCGACGCGGGAATCGTCACCGAGCCGACTAGCTTCGAGACCTGGGTCGCGTGCCGTGGCTCCGAGTACTGCGTGGTGCGGGTACCAGGGCGTCCTGGGCACGCCGAGATCGCGCAGCCCGACTGGCGCGAGGGGGGCGCTGTGAACGCGATCGAGAAGTCCGCGGTCGTGCTCGAAGCGATCGCTTCTCTGCGCCGAAAGTGGCAGACGCGGGACGACCTCGATCATCCGCTGCTCTCCCGCCCCTCGTTGCTGCCGACCATGGCTCGAGCCGGAGAGTGGGCTGTCACCTACCCGGCGTACTGCGATCTGACCGTCGCGGTCCTGTTCGTGCCCGGGCAGGCGGACGAGGACGGGTGGGGGACGGCAGTTCGCCGCGAGTTCGAGGAGTGGCTCGTTAATGAGACGGCTCGCGACGACTGGCTGGCCGAGAATCCGCCGGTGGTGGAGTGGTGGCCAAACCACGTGATGCCGCTCGAGATCTCCTCGGAAGAGCCGATCGTTGGCGCGGTCCGCGAGGCCAGCGGCGACGTTGGTCGCCCCGGCCCGCTCGGCGGTCTTGATTCCTGGTATGACGGCGCCGCGCTGACCAAGCTCGGAGGGATCCCATCGGTCGGCTTCGGGCCGCCCGGGTTTGACCGTACCGGCGTCAGCGTCGCTCACATGATCGACGAGTTCGTCCCCGTGGACGGACTCGTCGCGTGCTCGCAGGCGCTCGCCGTGGCGGCGATGCGCTTCTGCGGCACCGGGTAACGTTGCCCTCGAGAAACGATCCGTACAAGGTCTGACACGCCGGCTACGGGACGATGATCGAGAAGCCCTCGTACGCGTCCGCGGCCGGCGAGATGTCGGAAGTCGCGATCGGACCACGCAGTCCCGCGAGGCCTGTCGGGGCGTCCGGAGATTGAGTCAGCTGATCAGGCAGCTCGGGTTCGCGTGCGTGCGGGCGGGGAATGCCTCGGCGAGCGCGCGCGCGAACAGGTTCGAGCGCGCGACATACCCCGGCGAGTAGTAGTGGATCCCGTCGGGGATGAAGTACCCCCGCTTGGCGTGCCCGCCCCAGTCGAAGATCCGCATGTTCGGATAGCGCCCGCAGGCGGCCAGCAGATCCTGGTTCCAGGTCTGCATTCCCGAATCTGCATAAGGGCTCGAGCCCAGCAGCGTGATCGCGTCGATCCACAGCACGGGCTGGTTGCGGACGATCGACATCATCTGATTGATCCGATCGACCAGGCCGACGGTCGAGCCGACGGCCACGTCCGCCGCCTCGTTCGTTCCGAGTGCCAGGATCCAGCAGCCATTGAAGCCGGCCGATATGTGCGAGCGCGCGACCGTGGCCGCGTTTGGAATGCCCTGGTAGATCTCGACGATCGACCGCGCGCCCGAGATCTCTGGATACACCGTCCGGACTCCGACGTCCGCGAGCTGGGCCGGCAGGCGCAGCTTCGGGTCGGGTATGTAGTTCGTCGAGTTCTCGCCCTCCGAAGTCGAGTCGCCGATGTACACGACCGACCGACAGGAGGTCCGCGTCGCCGCACCCGTTTCATCGACCGAGTGCGGGATGAGGCTTGGATGAGCGAGGTTCGGCAAAGGGCCGAACGCGTCGCGCGCCAGAGACGGAATCGATGCCGAGAGCGGTGCGCTTGCGCCACCGCCGCGCGAAGCTGCCGGCAGGAGCCCGGCCAGGCCCGAGATCGGAAGCAGGACTCCAAGGGTGACGCTCCAGACAGTGAGCGTCGCGCGCCGGGTTTGGGCGCGTTGGGGGCGGCGCCTCACCCGGCCGGAGAGCGCAGCTAGGCCACCGCGCCGGATCGGGTCCTCCAAGAATCGCCACGAGACTCCGGCGATCAGCACTGTCGCGGCGACCTCGAGCATCGCGGTCGACCAGCTGATCACCCCCGACGCCGGGCTGGCGAGCACGATGATCGGCCACTGCCACAGATAGATGCCGTAA
>CATPAX010000212.1 GCA_955652215.1 uncultured Solirubrobacteraceae bacterium
ACCCCCAGCTCAGGGTGATCGGAGCGATGGGTCTGGAGCTCCTGGACTGGCTTCGCACCAGTGCGCTGCCGGAGGAAGCGCGGCTCGCCGACGCCCCGTTTGCGCAGGAGCTGGCGGATCGCTTCGTTCGTGCGCTCGCGGCCAACGGGACCACCACCGCGCTGGTGTTCGGATCTCACTTTCCGGCGGCTCAGGAGGCACTGTTCTCCGCAGCTGAGCAAGTGGGGTTGCGGATCGCGAGCGGACTCGTTGTCTCTGACCGGAATCTCCTGCCGGAGCTCGAGGTCTCCCCGGCGGCTGCATTTGAGGCGAGTCGCGCGCTGATGAAGCGCTGGCACAGGAACGGACTGCTGCGCTACACGATCACCCCGCGCTTCTCTGTCTCGTGCACCGAGGAGATGCTCAAGGCGTGCTGGGCCCTGGATCAAGAGGCAGAGGGCCTGCTGTTCACGACCCATCTGAACGAGAGCCCCGGGGAGATCGAGCTGGTAGCCGAGCTGTTCCCGTGGGCCGGCGACTATCTCGATACGTACGAGCGCTTCGAGCTGGTGCACGCACGATCGGTGTTCGCGCACAACGTCCACCCCACCGACAACCAGCTGCGCCGGCTCGCCGCCGCGCGGGCCAGCATCGCCCACTGCCCATCGAGCAACGCTTTCCTGGGCAGCGGCCTGTTCCCCATGCGCCGCCATCTCGAGCTCGGGACCCGGATGGCCCTCGGCACGGACGTCGGAGCGGGCACGGGACTCAACATGTTCAAGGAAGGACTGATGGCCTACCAGATGCAGATGATCCGGCCCGACGGTCAGCGGCTGAGCCCGGCTCAGGTCCTCTACCTGGCCACGGGAGCCGGAGCCGCGGCCCTGGGGCTGGAGGACGAGGTTGGCGATCTGGCGCCGGGGAAGAGCGCAGACTTCACGCTCGTGCGCCCTCCGGACGGGAGCACGCTCCAGGCCGTCCTAGAGCGCACCGAATCGCTTGAGGCGTCGATCGGGGCGCTGTTCACGCTCGCGCGCGAGGATTCGATCGCGCACGTACGCGTCGCGGGAAGACCTGTGTGGGCTGCGCCCGGGGCCGAGCCGGCAGGAGAACGCTGAAATGCGGCGCGCGGCGGTCGTCGTGATGGACGCCTGCGGCGTCGGCGCGCTGCCGGACGCAGGGAGTTACGGCGACCGGGGGTCGAACACGCTGGCACACCTAGCCGAGCAGGTCGGGGGGCTGCGGCTGCCTACACTCGAGCGCCTCGGCCTCGGATCGATCGTCCCGATCGAGGGCGTGGCCCCGGCTTCGGAGCCTGTGGTCCACGGCAAGCTGCACCCGCTCGGTCCTGGTAAGGAGTCGACGACCGGGCACTGGGAGCTGATGGGCGTGGTCCCGGACAAAGCGCTTCCGACCTACCCAGAGGGCTTTCCGCCCGATGTCGTGCGGGCGCTCGAGCAGGCCACCGGCCTTCGCTTCTGCTGCAACCGTCCATACAGCGGGACCGAGGTGCTCAAGGACTACGGTCCTCATCACCTCGAGACCGGCGAGGCGATCCTCTACACCTCTGCCGACTCGGTGCTTCAGATCGCCGCCCACGTCGAGCGCCTCTCCGAGCCAGAGCTGTATGCAGCGTGCGAAGCGGCACGCCGCGTGATGATCGGCGAGCACGCAGTGGGGCGGGTCATCGCTCGACCGTTCGACGGTGAGCCTGGCGCCTTCCACCGTCGCGAGGGTCGGCGCGACTACGCCGTTCCGCCTCCCGGCCGGTCCTATCTCGAGGAGCTTCAAGCGGCCGGCGCGCCGGTGCACGGCGTGGGCAAGATCCGTGACCTGTTTGCCGGGGTCGGCGTCGACGAGAAGTACGAGGGATCTACCAACGCGAAAGGCCTCGAGGCCACCACCCGGCTGCTCCGCGAGCTGGACGCCGGCCTGATCTTCGTGAACCTGATCGAGACCGACCAGCTCTACGGGCACCGGCACGACACCGAGGGCTTTCACCGAGCGCTCACCGAGATAGACGCCGCCGTCGCGCAGTGGCTGACCTTGCTCCGGAAGGACGACCTCCTGATCCTGACCGCCGACCACGGGGTCGACCCGACAGCCGCGCACACCGATCACACGCGCGAGTACGTGCCGCTGCTCGCGATCTATGAAGGGTCCGACGGACGGCGTCACGACGGACCGTTCGCCGACGTGGGCGCGAGCGCGCTCCGCTGGATCGCCGGCCGGGAAGCAGCGGACTTGCCTGGCGAACCGTTCGTGTGAGCGCCTGGACCAGGCGTGAACGCGTCCCATCGCCGCCTTTCGCTTGGGGCGGCAAGAGAGCGGCCCGGTCGGAGGGAGGCGGGGCGACCTCAGGCGTCCACGCTAGAGCGATTTCGGGCGCCCACGCCCATCAGGATCTCGAGTAGCTGCCCGGCGCTCTGCTCGCGCGCGATCGGGTCATGCACGGGAAGGTCGACGTTGATCGTGTACTGGTTTCGGCGCCCGTTGCGCTGGCGTGTGATGTAGCCGGCGGCGGCGAGCTCGACGACGATGCGGTGCGCGGCACGCTCGGTGATCCCGGTTCGTTCACCGATTTCGCGCAGGCGAACGCCCGGATCGTGGGCGATGCAGACCAGCACCTGGGCGTGATTGGTCAGGAACGTCCAGGTGGGCGACATGTCATTGGACATCAATATCTAGATTAGCATCTCTGGATACTGATTTCATGCTACCGTTATCACATATCAACGAGAGAACCTCGAAGATCCCCCGCCCGCACTGAAAGGTCCTGATCTATGCGCTCTGACACCGGCACTACCCCGGCCCCTTCGCCTGCCCCGGGAGTGATCCCGGACGCGACCACTGGCCCCGTGAGCGATCGGGCATCGATGCCG
>CATPAX010000213.1 GCA_955652215.1 uncultured Solirubrobacteraceae bacterium
ACTCCGGCAGAGGTCTACGAGGATCCCTCGACCGTGTTCGTGGCTGACTTCCTCGGCGTGTCGAACCTGATGGATGCCGAGGCGACCGGATCGCCCGGCGATGTCTGCACGGTCCGGGTCGGCGAGTTCACGCTGCGGGCCGGCTGCGGCGATGTGAAAGCACGAGGGCCGGTCAAGATCGTGGCCCGGCCCGAGCGCGTACTGCTCCTCGAACATGGCTCCAGCCAGGAGAACTGCCTGCCGGGCATGGTCGAGCGAACCGTCTATGTAGGCTCGAGCGTGCAGGTGATGGTGCGGCTGGCCACCGGGGCCTCGGTCCAGTCCTCGATCGCGAACATGGGAAGCACCGGGACATACCAGCAGGGCACACCGGTGTCGGTGCATGTGCCTGCGGGAGCGCTGCGCGTGCTCGACCCCGGTCCCGCTCCGGCGAGCGGCGAGGAGCCCGGGCCGCTCGAGCCCGAGCCGGCCGTGGGCGTCGGCCACTGATCGGCCGCCGCCGGGTGCCGGCACGCAGCGAGCGAAGAGCGGCCCCTGGCCGCGACCTCGAGACCACTCGAGCGACGGACCGCTACCGCGCCTTCCTGGCGGTCCCCGGAGCGCCACGGGTGCTGGCCAGCTCGATCGTCGCCCGACTTCCGCTCGGGATGTCGACCCTGGCGATCCTGCTCCTGATCCATCAGCAGACAGGGTCCTTCGCTTCGGCCGGCGTGGTGGTCGGCGCGTTCACCGTGGCGAGCGCCGCGGCGGCACCGGTGCAGGGCGCGCTGGTAGACCGATACGGCGCTCAGCGCGTACTCCCGCCGTTCGCGGTCCTCCAAGCCGCGTGTCTCGTGGCCCTGGTGCTGCTGGCTCGCGGCAGTGCGCCGATCGCCGGGTTGATCGCGATGGCGGTCGCGGCCGGAGCTCTGGTCCCGCCGGTCGACGCTTGCGTCCGGGTGCTGTGGCGCGACGTCGCTCCCGAGCCCGCTGTGCTCGAGGCCGCCTATCAGCTCGACGCCACCAGCCAGGAGGTGATCTGGACCGCCGGCCCGCTGCTTGTGGCGCTGGCCGCCGCGGTGGCTCCGTCCGGGGCGGTGCTGGCCACGGCCGCGATAGTTCTCGGGGGGACGCTGCTTTTCGTGAGCGCGCCGCTGGCGCGGCGCTCGACTGGTTCGGGAGGGTCGCGGCGCCCGGGGGCGGCGCTGGCCAGCCCCGCTCTGCGCCTCCTGCTCGTCGTCTCGGCGCTGCTCGGCTTCGGGGTCGGGGCGGTCGAGGTCGGGTTGCCTGCACTCGCACTTCGGGCCGGCGCGAGGGGCGTGTCGGGGATCCTGCTCGCCCTCTGGAGCATTGGCAGTATGGCCGGCGGTTTCGCCTACGGCCTTCGCAGCTGGCGGCTCGACACCGCGGGGCGCTACCCGATTCTGCTTGCCGTGATCGCGCTCTGCACGGCGCCACTGATCGTCGCGCACGGACTCGGCGCGGCGCTCCCGCTGAGCGCGATAGCGGGGATCGGCTATGCCCCCGCGCTGTCGTGCGAGTACGTGCTGGTCGGCAGGCTGGTGCCGCGCGACGTGGCGGGGGAGGCGTTCATGTGGACCACCGCAAGCCTGGTTGCCGGCATCGCAGCGGGCGCGGCGATCGCCGGACCGCTCGTGCAGGACGTCGGCATCCCGTGGTCGTTCGCGGTCGGGTGCGGCGTAAGCGCCGCGGCCGCCCTTGTGGCCCGGGCCGGACGCGGGCGCATGGAGGCGAAGCCGACATGACCGAGATGAAGGGGCCACCATGCGGGCTGTTCGCTGCGTTTCGCTGGTTGGGGCTCCGCGCGGTGAGGCGTCGGATGCAGGCGATAGATTGTGCGACATGCGACGAGCCCTCATTTCACTCACAGTTGGCCTGTCCGCCAGCGTGGCCGGTGCCTTCGCGCTCCTCCCCAGCGAGGCTGCGGCGACCTTTCATGGACGCAACGCTCTGCTCGCCTGGTCCTCGTTCGTCAGCAATGGCAAGACGGGCGGCGCGTACGCCATCACGATGATTCCCGTGGGGCGAGGCGGGAGACACGTGATCCGCTCCTGCAGTGACGTGGATTCAGTCGGAAATCCGATCTATTGTCAGGACTGGTACCGGGTGAGCTTCTCGCCTAATGGCCGTCGCCTGATGTGGGACAAGCTGACGCGCGGGGGGAACTGGGTGATCGCGCTGGCGCGCTCGGATGGCAGCGCCGCGCATACGATCGTTCACGACACCGCACTCAGCGACTCGCAACCGAGCTTTTCCCCGACCGGCCAGCGGATCGTCTACGTGCGCGGACAGATCGGCGCGGAGGGACAGATCGTCACGAGCGACCTGACCGGCGGCGCTGTGCATGTGCTGACATCGACCGTCACCGGCTCCGGCCCCGCGTGGGCGCCGAACGGACGAACGATCGTGTTCGTGCACAACCAAGACATCTGGTCGGTCGGGGTCAATGGGCTGGGCGCCCATCGCCTGATCCGCAACGGTCAAGCTCCAGACTTCTCCCCTGATGGGCGCCAGATCGTCTACCTGAGCAACGGCGGCGTCGTCTCGACCTTTGGGACCATCTACACCGCCCACGCCGATGGCAGCCACCAGCGCAGGCTCCCGATCGTGGGGCACTGCTGCAAGTACGTGCAGTCGATCGTGTTCTCCCCCGATGGCAGCAAGCTGGCATTCGGCTTGCTCTCGCCGGCGGCCACGGAAAGCATCGAGCTGGCGACGGTCTCAATCGCCGGCGGCCGCCCGAAGGTGATCGCGTCGAAGTTCACAAACTCCAACGGTGGATTCACGAACAGCTTGAGCTGGAAGGCGCGCTGAGCGGTCCTGCCGGGGACGGTTGGGCGCCAGTGGCGCTCAGTTCAGCGGCCCGGGCAGGAGCGCACACCTAAACTCGGCTGTCGTGAGCGTCGCCGACCTGCTCGAGGGCAAGCACGTATGCGTCTGCGGCGGAGCCGGCGGCGTCGGCAAGACGACCACGTCGGCGGCAATCGCTCTGGGGATGGCCGCCCGCGGAGCAAAGGTCGCGGTCGTAACGATCGACCCAGCCAGGCGGTTGGCCAACGCGCTCGGCCTCGAAGAGCTTCAGAACGATCCGAGCCGGATCGAACCTAGCCGCCTGGAGCAGGGGGGGTTGAAGCTAGACGGAGAGCTGTGGGCGATGATGCTCGACCCCAAGCGGACCTTCGACGAACTGATCGACCGGGTCGCTCCCGATCCCGCCCGGGCGGCCGAGATCAAGCGTAATCGCGTGTATCAAGAGCTGTCCACTGCGGTCTCGGGCTCCCAGGAGTTCACAGCGATCGCAAAGCTCTACGAGCTCGAGGAGAAAGGCGAGTTCGATCTTCTCGTGCTCGATACTCCGCCCTCTCGTAACGCCCTCGACTTCCTGGACGCCCCGGGACGCCTGTGGTCGTTTCTTGAAGGCAGGGCGCTCAGGACTTTCCTGCGTCCGACGGGGGCGGGAATGCGGATCATCGGTCGGGGGGCGACGCCGCTGCTGGCGGCCCTTCGCCGCGTGACCGGCGTCGATCTCCTCGCCGACCTCACCACGTTCTTCGGGCTGCTCGGCGGCATGACCACCGACTTCAGCTTCCGGGCCCAGCGCGTCGAGCAGATGCTCCGGGCTCCGAGCACAGCGTTCCTGCTTGTCACCTCCTCCCAGCACGATTCGATCGAGGAGACGATCTGGTTTCGCCGGACGCTTGCGCAGAGCGGATTGCCGTTTGCCGGCGTGGTCGTGAATCGTGTTCACCACGACTTGCTCGGCGAGCGCGACCCCGGCGATGTCGCGCGGGTCCTTCGCCGGACACTGTCGGAGGACCTTGCCGACAAGGTGGCCGAGAACTTCTACGACTACCACGCCCTGGCCCGCCGCGACGCCCGGAGCCTCAGCCTCCTCGGGCAGGAGCTCGACGGCCCGCCGCTGATCGCGATCCCTCAGCTCGACGACGACGTCCACGACATCGACGGCCTGCTGGCGATCCATCGCTACCTGTTTGCGTCAGATCCCGCGCGCGAGCGGCTGATCGCCGACGTCGTCGCCTAACTGCACGGGGACGGCCTCGATCGTGAGCACCGGGTCCTGCCAGGCGGAGAAGCGCAGCAGCGTGGACTCCCACGCATCGCGCTGCACCTCCTGGCCCTCCCGGGTGAGCCGCACGAGGCCGGCGTGAAGCAGCTCCCAGACCGCCTGCTCGGCCAGAGCGAGCCGGGCGCTGGCCCGCATCCCCTCTGACCCGGAGCACCCAACCACCTCGACCAAGCTCAGCGGCCCGGAAGCGCAACGGGCCCCGACGTCCGCTTTCAGCGTCTCGGACTCGGCCTCGGGCTGAGCGAGGATCGCGGCTGTGACCTCGGATCCGCTGCGCATCGCACTGGCCCACCCCCTCCCCAGTCCGATCTCCTCTACCTCGAGCTCAGGACCCTCGATGACGGTCAGGCGGGCGCGCTGCGGATCCCAGCTGTGTTCCTGGAGCTGAAAGCGATGCCCCGCGCGCCATGGCTCGAGCACGCGCGCCTGGAGCTCCTCAGCGGTCAGATTGAAGGCGCGGGCGAGGTGCGGGAACTGACGAAGCTGGACATGGAACATGAGCGATACAGGGTCGCACCGATCCACTCGCCGTCGGCGATCCGCGCGGTCGGCCTAGGAGCACAGCCCGCGGATGAGGTCTATCTCGCCTGCGAGCGGAACCGCTCGCGCGCTTGCTCGATCGTTCCGAGCGCGGCGTCCAGCCCGTCCCAGCCGTTGACCTGCGAGTGCTTGTCGGGGTCGAGGTCCTTATAGACGGTGAAGAAGTGGCCGATCTCGGCCCGCAGCTGTGCAGGCAGATCGTCGATCCGCTCCACCCAGTTCCACCCAGGGTCGCTGCATGGCACGCACAGGATGTGGTCGTCGGGACCCTTCTCGTCGGACATCTTGAACAGACCGACTACTTTGGCGGGAACCAGGCATCCCGGGAACGTCGGCTCGGACACGCACACGAGCACGTCTAGCGGATCGCCGTCGGGGGCCAGCGTGTCGGGCACGTACCCATAGTCGGTCGGGTAGACGACCGAGGCGGACACGAACCGGTCGAGCTTTATGCCCCCAAGCTCCTCGTCGTATTCGTACTTGTTGCGGCTCCCTTTCGGGATCTCGACGACGCAAACGAGCGGTTCCAGCTCCACCCAGACCTCAGTTCATCTGACCGCGAGCGACCGTAATGCAGGCTTCGCATCTGGGCCAGGGCGGATTCCAGGGATATCCGGTCACGTCGCGACCGCATAGCGCAGTATCCGGGTCGGTGTCGGTGACCAGGTGGCACAGCTCCTCGAAGCCGTCGTCGCTGATGCCCGGCGCGTTGATGCAGCGGGGGTGGACGTTGGGGGCCTTCGTCGGCCCTGAGGCGAACTTGGCCACCGCCAGAGCATAGTGCCCATCAACGCCCAGTACTACAGGGTTACGCCCCGCTGCTCGAGCCATCTTGAGAGCGCGACCGGTGGAGCGTCACCGTACTCGGCGCGCGCCGCGAGGCGCAGCAGATCGACAGGATCGGCATCGACTTCATCGCGGCGGTAGCGCAGATACACGATGATCGCGCGAGTCATCGCAAGGGCGGGATCCTCCTCGGGATCGACCGGCCCGGCATCCACCAGATCGAGGGTCCCTTCGATGTCCTCGATCGTCGCGATCGGGCGATCGTCATCCTCCAGGCGTGCGAGCAGATCCTCGACCGCGTCGCTTGACCCGTCATCGCAGGCCTCGACGGCCCGGTGAGCCACTTGGGCAAGCGTTACAGGGTCGGGCTCGGTCGGCATCGAGCGGGAAGCTACCCGCTCGCCGTCGCCTTACACACAGTCAGCGCGGTGCCATCGACCGGCCAGACGGCTCGCGCAGCCTTACACGCTCGC
>CATPAX010000214.1 GCA_955652215.1 uncultured Solirubrobacteraceae bacterium
GCGAGTCCTGCCCTGGCGTTCGTGTAGACGATCGGGAAGTCGATCTGGGACTCGTCGGCGTCGAGATCGAGGAACAGCTCGTACACCTCGTCCACCACCTCGTTGATACGGGCATCGGGCCGGTCCACCTTGTTGACAACGAGGATCACCGGCAGCCGGGCCTCGAGCGCCTTGCGGAGCACGAAGCGGGTCTGGGGGAGCGGTCCTTCGCTCGCGTCGACTAGCAGCAGTACACCGTCGACCATCGTCAGACCCCGCTCCACCTCGCCGCCGAAGTCGGCATGCCCCGGCGTGTCGACGATGTTCAGCTTGACTGCGCCGTAGTGGACCGCGGTGTTCTTGGCCAGGATCGTGATCCCCTTCTCGCGCTCGAGGTCCATCGAGTCGAGCACTCGGTCGGCGACGTCCTGACCGGACCGGAACGCTCCGGACTGCCACAGCAGGGCGTCGACGAGCGTCGTCTTGCCGTGGTCGACATGAGCGACGATCCCGACGTTCCGGATGTCTTCGCGCTTGGCCATCGGCCAGTGACGATAGACAGACGAGCGCTGCCCACCCCCGAGCCACGCTCGGTCCGCGGTCCCGGTTGCGCTCCCGCTAGGTGGCGGCCGGTCGCAGAACGTCGGCGCGCATCGTCTGCACGAAGCAGCGCTCGCCCGGCTGCTCGCCGGCCTCTCCCTGTCGCTGAAACGCCTCCTCGATGTCGGCTCGACGACTGTCGAACAACGCCGCGCGGTTCGGGTCCACGCTCACAACGCGTGCGCGCAAAGCGTCCAGGTCCGCGATGCACAGACGAACGTCGTAGTCGATGGTCACCGCGTGTTCAAGCCCGGCGAGCGCGGCCTGCGCTAGCGCGAGCTGGGTCGCTGTGCGCGCTTCGAGCTCATCCTCGATGAGGCTCGTGAGGACGTAGTAGTCGCCCTGAGCCAGCGGCTCGACGACGACGACCGCTCCGCCGGAACGCAGCACGCGACGAGCCTCGCGCAACGCCGGGATAAGGTCCCCCGAGGGCACGTGGTGAAGCGAGCGCATGAACACGACGACATCCGCGGAAGCGTCGTCGAGCGGCAGGTTCTGCGCGCAGCCGACCACATAGCGCGCGCCGCTGCCGCCATCGCGAGCGATCGCGCCCGCCAGCTGCCGCTCTGAGATCTCGACCCCCACCACTCGAGCGCCGCGGGAGGAGAGGGCGCGAGCCAGGGCGCCGCTGCCGCACCCCACGTCGAGTATCTCGTCGCCGTAAGGCTCGATCAGCCGCTCGAGCATCGACAGGTCGGTGGTCAGCTCGCGCGTCACTGTCCGGCGATGCTCAGTGCTCGAGCAGGACAGTGTCCTCGTGCGAGTAAGCCGGTGAGCAGCAGCAGAGCAGGATCAGGGGCTCGTTGTCGTCCGCCCATAGCTTGTGCCCGACACCGGGAGGTATCACCACGCAGTCGCCTGCCCGCACAAGACGCTCCTGTTCCTGCAGGCGCATCCGTCCCGTCCCGCCGGTGAACAGATAGATCTCCTCCGCGCGTCGGTGCAGGTGGGCGATCGTCGTGGCCCCCGCCGGCACCACTGCCTCAGCCAGGCTCTGATTGCTCGCGTTACCGGACGGGAGGCCGGCCAGTTCACGGATCGAGGATCCGTCTGCGGTTATGAACGCCTCACGTTGCTCGCGGCGTACGATCTCCATGTAGAGAGGCTATTGATTGTCGGCGTACTGGTGGTGCGCTCTGACCGCCGGCTGCCGTCTCCGCGGAAACGCGCCCAAGAGCAGAGACGGCAAGTTCCCCCTCCCCCGCTACTGTTGCCGCGATGTCCGAGATGCGCCGCACGCTGCTGACCCAGCCCGACGAGCTTCGGCGCATCGTCGGCGATCCCGCGCCCGCGCACGCGGCGGCCGAGCGACTTCGTGGGCGCCCCGTGCTGCTCGTAGGCGTGGGGACCAGCTGGCATGCCGCTCACCACGGGGCCTGGCTTCTGCAGGAGGCCGGCGTTCGGGCGAGTGCGGCGCACGCGGCGGATCTCGCGCCGTACGGACGGTCCTTTGATCCGGATGTAGGCCTCATTGTCATGAGCCACACCGGCGGCACCGGGTACTCGCGGGAGGTTCTCGACCGAGGCCGTTCTGCGGGCGTCGAGGTGGTGCACATCTCCGGGATCGGGAGCGGCGGAGACATCGAGACGACGGAGGCGGAGGAGTCCTATGCGTACACCGCGAGCCATACCGGCGCGATGTTGCGCCTGGGACAGATCGCCGTTGCACTTGGCGCGGACCTGGAGCTCGACGCGGTTCCAGACGCAGTCGCCGCCGTGCTCGATCGCGAAGCCCCGCTCATCGACGAGCCGCCCGGGCGGCTTATCGAACTGATCGGTGCAGGACCAAACGGCTGGACAGCCCAGGAAGGCTCGCTGAAGATTCGGGAGGCATCCTATGTCGCCGCCGAAGGCCTCTCCGCCGAGCAATTCTTCCATGGCCCGAGCGTGGCGCTCGACTCGCAGGACACGCTTGTGGTGCTCGACGGTGGCGGTCCGATGGCCGAGCGCGTCGAAGCGATCGCGCAGGCTGTCGAGGTGACCGGCGCGCGAGTCGTACGGTTCAGAGAACAAGACCTCGGGGAGGCGCTTTCCGTGTTTCCCCTGACTGTCGTGGTCCAGCGGATCGCGGTCGAGCTAGCGGAGGCCCGGGGCGTCAGCCCGGATCGTTTTCGCTACGAGGAAGACCCGCGCCGCGAAGCGGCGTTCGAGGCGCTCGGCTTCTGATCCGCTCCGGCCCTGCGGCGCCGTTCGAGTAGCACGCTCAGCGGCCTGGTGTTGACGACGTGCGCGGCGGTTGCCCAGCCGCGGCGTGCGGTCGCGATAGCGAGCGCCATGTTCGCCAGGCCGCGTACCGAGTGGGAGTCGGTCGAACAGACGATCTCCACTCCGGCTCGGAGCGCGTCGCGGACGTGCTCGCCACTGAGGTCCAGGCGAATCGGGAGGCCGTTGACCTCGAGTGCGACGCGTTCTTCGAGCGCGACTTCGAATACCCGCTCGAGATCCAGGGCGTTCTCGGGGCGGCGGTTGATGTAACGGCCCTTCGGGTGGCTGAGGCAACGAACGTACGGATTGCGCAGCGCCTCCTCGACGCGCTTGGTCATCTCCTGGCGGGGCATCCGTTGGCCACCGTGGACGCTCGCCTGTACCCAGTCGAGCTCGGACAGGACGTCGTCGGGAAGATCGAGTCGGCCGTCGCGAAGAATGTCGCATTCGATCCCGCGAAGCACGACAAACGGGGCCAGCACCTCGTTCGCGGCTGCGATTTCCTCCGCCTGACGGCGCACGTCATCAGAAGTCAGTCCTTGGACGGCGCCCACGGCGGGAGTGTGGTCGCAGATCGCCAGGTACTCGTAGCCGCGCTCGAGCGCCGCTCGGCCCATCTCCTCGACGCTCGCCCTTCCATCCGACCACGTCGTGTGGCAATGCAGGTCACCGCGAATCTGCTCGAGCTCGACGAGGGCAGGCGGGTGGCCGCGGAACGGCGTCTCGCGTAACTCGGGCGGACACCAGGGAAGACCGAGCGCCCGATACACGGCCCGCTCCTCCGGGGCGTCGGGCAGCGGCTCGAGCGCTGCCACGTATTCGCGCGAACCGGTGGCCCGCAATAGCGCGCTACCGAACCGTCCGGGGTCGGCGGCTACAAGCTCGACCGGCACGCCCTCGACAGTCACCCCGACCGCACGGCGCTCGGTCTGCTCGATCACCGCCACGATCTGCGGTAGCTCGCCGAAACCTGCCAGCACGGGGCTGGGGTCAGGCGCGGAACAGGCCACCGCGAGCAGCTCGCAGGAGTCGCGCCATCGACGCACGTCACCAGCCACCTCGCCGTTCAGCGAGGCGGCGATCCCGCCGACGAGCTCGAGCGCTCGATTCAGCAGAAGGCCGCCCCGCGCTCGCGGCTCCGGGTCGCGGGCCAGCTTCTCGAGTAGACGCGCCTCGAGCTTGGGTCCGATTCCCGGAACGCTCCGCAGCCGGCCTGCGGCTGCAGCCTCCCGGAACTCATCGGCGCTGTGAACCCCGAGCGACCGCGCCAGCTCGATCGACCGCCTAGCGCCAAGCCCGAGGTATCGACCGAGGCCGATCAGATCGGGCGCAAGCTCGCGCTCGAGCTCCGCAAGCTCTGCGATCTCGCCGGTGTCGACGAGCTCTCGCAGCCGCGACTCGATACCCGGCCCGATCCCGCGCAGCTCGCGTACCCGACCGGCCCGTACCAGCTCACCGACTTCGAGTGCCGCGGCTCGAATCGTCTCCGCCGCACGGCGATAGGCGCGGATCGTGTACGGGTTCGCATCCGCCAGCTCGAGCAAAGCGGCAAACGTGTCCAAGCGGTCGGCGATCTGACGGTTGTCCACCGCTAACAGTCTTCCCGAGTTCCGTCCGGCGAGCCCAGCCGCAGGCATGTGTCGGCTCGTGCCAGCAGGTCCGAGTGGTGCAGGATCAGATCTCGGGGACGCTCGCGGCCGCGGTGACTCCGTTGCGGGACCACGGTGAGCGACTCGACGAGGACGCTTTCGCGCCGCTGCTCGACTTCTACGCCGCCAGTGGGCTGGACCGGCCTGCTCGTGCTGGGCACGACCGGCGAGGGGATTCTGCTTAGCCAGGCCGAGCGCCGGCGAGGTCGCGAGACTCAAGGAGCTGCCTGGAAAAGACCACGCAGTTGGCGGAGCCGGTCTAGCCTCGAGCCTGATCGAGTTGGGAGTAGTCGACGAGTACCGGATGTTCATCAGTCCGCTGGTGCTCGGCCGGGGAGCACCCTACTTCCCGGAATTGAAGCGACGGATCGATCTGGAGCTGCTCGAGACCAGGACCTTCGCGTCCCGGGTCCTCTATGTTCGGGATCGGGCTATCAGCTAGGGCACGAGGCGCTGGATGGCGAGGCTCGTAAAGCGCGAGCCCGCCGCCGCCAGGCACTCATCCTGCCCCGGCGCCCACGGAGGCGAATCCCAGCACGTCGCTGAAGAACGTGCGGGTCGCCTCCGTGTCCGTGGTGAAAACGATCGCGTGAGCTCCCGGTGATCACGCGCCAAACCTATCGTCTCCGGGCCGGGTGTCAGGCCATGCGTCGTCGCTCAGCTCTGCTCGACGACGAGCAGCGTGTTGCCGTCGGGATCGCGGAACCAGAACATCGGCGGCACCGGACCGCCCATCCTCGAGACCTCCGCATCGACATCCACACCTAGTTCATGGAAACGGGCGTGGGCGGCACCGATGTCATCCGTGGTGAGGGTGATCCCGGTCTGGACCGCGGTGGCATCGCCGGGCCTTGGTGGGGCAAGTGCGATGCCGGTCGCTCCGATCGGGGGGTACACCTCGACCCACCGGTACTTATCACCGAAGGGAACATCGGTGCGCTTCTCGAATCCGAGCGACTCGTAGAACTCAATCGCTCGATCCTGGTCGTTCGACGGGATGACAACCAGGCTGATCGCGCCGATTCTGCTTATGGTGGTGCTCACTTCGTCCTCCTTTGGACAGTCGATCTAAGTCCTAAGACGAGCGTCCGCGCAAAAACTCATCGGTCGCGCAACAAGTCCAGATCTACGCCTGCCGCTGCCTGCTTCTGTAGGCCCGAGCCTTTACGCGGTTTCCGCAGACTTCCATCCTGCACCACGTACCTGATTTGTTCTTGCTGTGGTCGTAGAAGGCCCACTGGCACGTGTGCTGCCTGCAGGCCTTGAGCCTGGGCCAAGTTCCCTGGTCGATTGCTCCGTGGACAATCGCCAGGAGCCTGCCGAGAGCGCCATCGACTCCGGCGGCCTGTGGCTCGAGTGTCGCGGCGCCGTCAGGGGCGAAACGCAGCTCGAGCCGCGCTCGTCGTGCGGTCCGATCGAGCATCTCCCACGCGCCGGGCGGCGATGGGGACGCTTCGCCGTGGGCAAGCAGGATTGCGCGCATTGCCTCCCGCAGCTCTCGCGCACGCTGGAGATCTTCGCTCGATGCGCGCAGCCTTACGCCACCAAGCTCGTGATCCAGTAGCCACCGTGCCAGCGCCGCTCCGCTCGCGAGTTCCTCATGGCCCTCCAACTCGAAGGTATTTACGAACGAGCGTACGTGCTCCAGGGGACCGGGGGCAATCTCTTTCTTCTCGGGCATAACCAGCAATGGTACTACGACAGTGACGTAACCTGCTATCATCCTTTGGTAGTTAGCGATTGTAGAAAGGAAGTGGGCAATGCCCCCCTATCTGGCGTATCTGTTGTCAGCGGAACGCGTACGCGATTTGCGCCGCGCGGCCAATCGCTCCAGGCGTGATCTTCCCAGCGAGACGCCCGCGAGCGGTGTCATCCTGCGGCACGCTTCCGCGGCGGACGCCAGGCGGCTGCGACACCTTGCCGAGCTCGACTCGGCGCAGCCGCCGGCGGGGTCTGCACTCGTGGCTGAGGTCGATGGTCGGGTCCGGGCGGCGCTTCCACTAGATGGAGGCGCGCCGATTGCCGACCCGTTCCACCGCAGCGCCGAGCTCGTAGAGCTGCTGCGGCTGAGGGCCGCCCAGCTTGGGCGAGCCGCTGGCGCTAGCCTGCGCGCGTAGCCTGTCGGACCTACGTGCTGCTGTTCAACTCCCAAGTCTCGGGCAACTGCTACAAGGTCCGGCTGCTGCTGGCCCACCTGGGCATCGACTACGACTGCCATGAGCTGGATGTGGTCGACCGTTCCAACCGGCCAGAGGTTCTCGGGGACCTGAATCCGGCTCTGAGGGTTCCGACGCTGGTGCTCGACGATGGCCGTCCGCTCGGCGAGTCGGGGGCGATCCTCTGGTACTTCGGAGAAGGCACGCAGCATGTGCCGGAGGACCGCTACGAGCGAGCGCAAGTGCTGCAATGGATGTTCTTCGAGCAGTACAGCCACGAGCCGAACATCGCGGTCGTCCGGTTCTGGGTTGCGTTTTCCGATGCACCGCCAGCCGATGCCGAGGTCGAAGCTCGCAGGAGGGCCGGGTACACGGCACTCGAGGCGATGGAGCGGCACCTGGCGCAGCGGCGGTTCCTCGTCGCTGAGCGCTACACGATCGCGGACATCGCGTTGTATGCCTACACGCACGTCGCCCCGGAGGGAGGCTTCGACCTGGCGCCGTTTCCAGCCATTCGGGCCTGGCTTGACCGCGTGGCCGCGCAGGCTGGACACGTCACGATCACCGCCTGAGCTCGCGCCTGCACTCCGCTCGCCTGCGTCGAGCGGCCCGAAGCTTCGTCGAGGCGAAGCTCCGGGCCGACCGGCAATCCCTGCTACTGCTGCGGCTGGTTGACCATGACCGTGTCGGCGACCAGCTGGCCTCCGGACACGTGGTAGCACACGTCGATCTGGTCCCCGACCTGCACACCATTGAATGCATCGGAGTTGATCTGGACGCCATTGCTGGGATCCGCCACGAACGTGTCTGGCTGGCCCGTGTTGTCGTCGGTGATCGTGACGCTTCCACCGCTGTCCGACGTCGTGACCGAGGTGACTTGCCCGGTGGTCTCCTCCTCGACGTACTGGACGTCGCTGGCGCTGAGCGACCCGTCGCTGTTCTGCGTGTAGGTCACGTCGACCAGGTCGCCCACCTGAAAGCCGTCGGTGAGACCCGAGGAGGGGTCGACGCCCGCCGTCAGCGGTCCCTGATCGGTGCTGATCGTGATGCTGGCGGACGACACCGCCGTGATCGTCCCCGTCGAGTCCTGCGTCGGTGCGCAGTCCCCGGCAGTAGACGTCCCGGTGATGTTGACATTATCCACGATCAGCATGCCGGAGTCCTGGTGGTAGGTGACATCCACGGTGTTGCAGCTCTGCAGGTTGAGATTCGAGAGCGCATCCGCGGACATATGAAAGCGAAGCTGGCTTCCGTCCCCGGTCTGCACCATGAACGCATCGGTGTCGACCTCCGTGACCTGTCCTGTCGCGTCTTGTGGACTGGTCTGGGGGACAAGCGTGATCGTGATCGTCAGGTTGCCGTTGGCGTCAGTTGACTCGGTGATGTCGACCAGCACCCCTGGCTGCAGCCCGAGAATGTTGACGACCACCTGGCCCGGGGAGCCCTGGGCGTCCGCGGTCCGGGCCCGGCCGTGGTGAGCCCTGTGATGCCTACCAAGCGGGGCCGTGCGGAGCTGGCGCGCCGAGAACGACATCCTCCTCCCGCCCAGTGTCCGCACCACCAGCCCCTGCGCGCTCGAGCGGACCACCCGGGCCTCAAAGGACACGGTGTGGGCCTGATGGCGAGCGTGGTGAGCGTGATGATGGTGATGGTGCTTGGGCGCCGAGCGCGCGAGCGCTCTTGGCGCAACCACGATTGCGCTCACGGGCAGCGCCATGACGATGGCGGCGGATGCGAGCCTGAGTCCCTTCATCGAATGATCCTCCTTGGAATTACACGTTCCTTGCTCCCGTCGGCCGTTCCGCACTTGATCGGGTCAAGGCCCGGGGGACGGGAAGCTTGCGGCGGCGGTGGTCCTGCCAGATCAGCCTGGTTGGCCCAGCGCCACGAGACCGGGGCTGGCCACTGCCCCGGGGAGCCCGTGACGACGAAGGAGTCGCACTCGGACCAGGATGCCTGGGGTGGGCAAGACGTCACACGATCCTCTTCGATCCTTCAGTTCGCGGACTGAAGCAAAGCCCCCGCAACCCAACAGGTGTCGCATCGGCGGCTGAACAGAGCGCCGCGCCGCACCTCGGTTATCGCTTGACAAGCCGCAACGCCTTCGGCGAGGCTGCGCAGGACACGCGGGTCGCGATTAGGGAGGTCGTCATGAGGTATGGCAGGCGATTGCTGTTGGTGCTCGTGGTCTTCGTCGGCGCCGCGCTACCAGCGACGGCGAACGCGTCGGTCAAGCCGAACCCGATCGGTCAGCTCGATTGCAACGGCTTCAGCCGGATTCAGCTCCAGCTACGCGTGACCGCGGCGTGCGCGGACATTCGCGGTCTGGGCACCCGCCGCTTCTACGACAACGGCTGGTACATCGGCCACGACGAGCCGGCGATCCGATTGATCTCGGGCGCGCCTGGATCGAGCTCAGACGTCACGTTCGTCGAGCGGCTTGGCCGAGATCCTGCGCAGCTTCCCACGGCCGCGCACCCGGGCAGCGACGTGACGCACTACTTCGAGCTGTCGGTCGCGCCGTGGTTCTCGATGTCGTTGTGTGATCCGAACTCGTTCCCGCAGCGCCCATGCAAGCCCGTCTCAGACGCCAACGCACCGTCTGCCGACAATCCGGGAGCAGGGGCGGCGTTCCTCGAGCTTCAGTTCTACGCGCCCGGGTATGCGCCCTTTGCCGACA
>CATPAX010000215.1 GCA_955652215.1 uncultured Solirubrobacteraceae bacterium
CCCGCGATGACCTTCCGGGACGCCAATGCCGACCCGATGATCGACTACTTCGACTTCACGCGACCCGCGTTCGCGACTCCGCCACCGCTGGCAGCGGCGCCGCCGCTCGGGCCTGGGCTCGCCGCCTGCCACGCGCAGGGGTTCAGCCCGCCGCTCCCCACCTCGCCGACCGAAGGGGTCGTTACGGCTGAACGCTCGGCGTGGGCTGAACTGGCCCGGCTGACGCGCGGAGGCTGACGGCCGCTACTCGGCGGTGCCGCCGGCGAGCCCGGGACGGGGCAGTGGCCGCGGGCCTTCGCGGCCTGCGCGCTCTGGAGTCTGGGTGCCGGGCAGAGGAACATCAGGCGGCGGGGGGGCCTCGGCTCCGAACACGTCTTCCTCGCTCTGGCCGTCGAGCAGCGCCTCGAACTGCTCTTTCTCGATCGTCTCGCGCTTGACGAGGATCTCCGAGAGCTTCTCCAGCGAGGCCCGATGCGTGGTCAGCATCTCCTTGGCCTCGACGTGGGCGGCCTCGACGATCCGGCGAATCTCATCGTCGATCTCGCGGGCTATCTCGTCGGAGTAATCGGGCTCGGCGCTGAACTCGCGTCCGAGGAACGGCTGACCGTGGTCATGCCCGAACACTCGCGGGCCAAGCTTCTCCGACATCCCGAAGCGCATCACCATCTGCTTGGCGGTCGCGGTCACCTTCTCGAGGTCGTTCGCGGCACCGGTGGTCACCTCACCGAAGATGATCTCCTCGGCGGCGCGGCCACCGAGCGTCATGGCCAACGTGTCCTGGAGCTCGGCGCGGGTGGTGAGGAACTTGTCCTCTCCCGGGAGGGCGATCGTGTAGCCCAGCGCCTGGCCGCGGGAGATGACCGAGATCTTGTGGATCGGATCGGAGTGCGGCAGGTAGTGCCCGACGATCGCGTGACCCATCTCGTGATAGGCGGTGATCCGGCGCTCGTTGTTGCTCATCACGCGGGTCTTCTTCTCGGGGCCGGCGATCACGCGCATGATCCCTTCCTCGAGCTCGACCTGAGTGATCTCCCGCTTCCCGTTTCGGGCGGCCAGCAGCGCCGCCTCGTTGACGAGGTTCGAGAGGTCGGCTCCCGTGAACCCGGGGGTCTGCCCCGCGAGCGCGTCGACGTCGATCTCCCGAGCCAGCGGCTTACCGCGAGTATGGACTTCGAGGATCTTCTTGCGCCCGCTGCGGTCAGGGCGGTCTACGACGATCTGGCGATCGAAGCGGCCGGGACGCAGCAGTGCCGGGTCGAGGATGTCCGGGCGGTTGGTGGCGGCGATCAAGATGATGTTGTCCTTCATCTCGAAGCCGTCCATCTCGACCAGCAGCTGGTTGAGCGTCTGCTCGCGCTCGTCGTGGCCTCCGCCGAGACCAGCTCCGCGGTGGCGCCCGACGGCGTCGATCTCGTCCATGAAGATGATGCACGGGCTGTTCTGCTTGGCCTGCTCGAACAGATCGCGCACACGCGAAGCGCCGACCCCGACGAACATCTCGACGAAGTCAGATCCGGAGATCGAGAAGAACGGGACCCCGGCCTCTCCAGCGACGGCTCGGGCGAGCAGCGTCTTGCCGGTGCCGGGCGGGCCATACAGCAAGACGCCCTTCGGAATGCGCGCCCCCAGCGCCTGGAACTTCTTCGGGTTCTCGAGGAACTCCTTGATCTCGTGCAGTTCCTCCACCGCCTCGTCGACGCCGGCGACGTCGCGGAAGGTGATCTTCGGAGAGTCGACCGACATCCGCTTGGCGCGTGACTTGCCGAACGACATGACCTTCGATCCGCCGCCTTGGACCTGGTTCATCAGGAAGATCCAGAATCCGAGGAAGATGACGAACGGAAGGATGTAGGTCAGCAGCGAGATCCAGCCGTTACTGGCCTTCCCCTGCACGTCGAGGCCGCCGGGACCGCTGGCCAGATACCTGTCGAAACCGATCAGGGCCGAGGCATAGGAGTCGGGGTAGCCGACCGTCACCTTCTGCCCGTTGACCAGCGTCGCGTCGAGCGTGTTGTCCTTGGTGTGGATCGACATGCTCTTGACCTGACCGTGCTGGAGGTCATAGACGAGCGCGCCGAAGCTCACCTTCGGGGCGTGGCTCGAGCTGCCGATCAGCTTCTGGGCGAAGAACGCCAGAACGATCACGATGAGGATCGGGAATGCGGCGCTCTTGAAGAACCTGCTCATGAGAGTGCTCGGCGCATCCGGCCGCCGGGAATCGTCAAGCGTAGCAGCTGGATTTCAGCCCTCACAGCGGCTGCCGGCGGGCTGTCAGTGGCGGAGCGCTGCCACATAGGGGAGGTTTCGGTAACGCTCGCCGTGGTCCAGGCCGTAGCCGATGGCGAAGCGGTTCGGGATCTCGAAGCCGACATACCGAGTATGTAGATCGACCTTTCTGCGCTCGGGCTTGATCAAGAGTGCGCAAACTTCCAGCGAGCGGGGGCTACGTCCGGCGAGATTTCGCAACAGATACTGGAGCGTCAACCCTGAGTCGACGATGTCCTCGACGATCAGCACATCGCGCCCCTCGATCACCGCATCGAGGTCCTTGAGGATCCGGACCACCCCGGATGACCTCGTCGCCGACCCGTATGACGCGACGGCCATGAAGTCGACCTCGCAAGGCACCTCGAGGGCCCGCATCAGGTCCGAGAGGAAGAACACAGCCCCCTTCAGGACTCCCACCAGCACAAGGTCCTTGCCCTGGTAGTCCCGGGAGATCTCTGCGGCGAGCTCGCGCACCCGGCGCTCGAGATCGTCGGCGGGGACGAGGATCTCGCCGATCGCGTGGTCGGTGTCCACGTGGAGCTAGTTTATGGGCGGCGCCCGGCGCGGTGCGCCATCAGGCTGACGGGAGGCCTTCTGCGAGCCGCGCGGTGAGGCGAACCGCCGCGGTGGTTCGCTCGGTCACCTTGAAGTGGTCGGACGTCGCCACCCCAGCGACCCAGGCGATCTCGCCTTCGGACTCGACGACTGCGACGGTCCCCCTGTCGCGCCGCGGGACCCGCTTGGCCGTGAACAGGTCCTGGAGGCTCTTGCTGGCCCCCAGCCCCAGCGGCGACATGCGGTCTCCAGGGCGCCATGGCCGTACCAGGAGCTCGGTGGCGAGCGTGGCGCGGTCGAGCACACCCTGTTCGCCGACGGCCGGACCGGCTTCGCAGTGGATCTCGTAGACGCCGAACCTCGCCATGCCGGGTACGGGGAGACTGACGGGTGCGGGCGCCGGTGCGCCGAGCGCCCGTTTGTCGACGATCCGAAGCACCCCGTACTCAACGACAGCCCTCAGGCCGCCCGGGAGGTCGAGCATCGCGGTTCCGTTCCGCTTCAGTGCAGCAAGCTCTGGCGTGCGCCGAGCCACGCCGGCCGCGGGGCCTCCGGCGGCTCGGTCGGCCAGCCGCTGGACCACGAGCCGCTGCAGTGAGAGTGGGAGCTCGCCGAGCCGCCCCACCTCGATCTGGTTCGCTCCCAACAGGACATCGTCGACGAGGGCGTCGAGCACCGCCGCCTCGTCTCGCAGGAGCTCCGCAAGCGCCACGATGTTCTGCTCGGCCGCGGGATGGATCTCACGCAGCGCCGGCAGCAGCCGATACCGGACCCTGCCGCGCGCAAAGGCCGGCGAGCTGTTGGTTTCATCCTCGCGCCAGGCGAGGCCCCGCTCGCGGCAATAGGCCGCGGTCTGCTCGCGCGTGATTGAGAGGAGCGGACGGATCAGGCGGCCGTCGCGGGGCTTCATCCCCAGGATTGCCCTGCGGCTGGGGGACGAGGCGAGGCGGTAGAGGATCGTCTCGACCTGATCGGTCGCGGTATGCCCTGTCGCCACGTCGGATGAGCGCTCGAGCGCGATTGAGGCCGACGCGCCGTAGCGCGCGTCACGGGCCCACGCTTGAAGGTTCCCGCGCTCGGGGCGCTTGGGGCGCCGGATGTCGAGCTTGACCCCCAGGGACTCGCACAACGATGCGCAGTGGGCCTCGTCCTCGCGAGCGGCGTCGCGAAGGCCGTAGTTGACGTGCAGCGCGCTGACGCGCTCGGAACCCGCGACCCGGACAGCGAGATCGAGCAGGCAGGTCGAATCGCGGCCGCCGGAGAGCAGGACGACGACCGGGCGCTCTGGCGAGAGCAATCCTTCGCGCCGAACGTGCTCGGCGATGCTTGCTTCGCTCATATTCATCTTCAGAGAAAAGTCAGCGGCGGGGCCCCGCTGAGGACGCGGCCCCGCCGCCGCGGGCGTAACGGCCCGCTGCGTCGGCCGTAGGCGCTTGTCACGTTTCCGGCGGCGCCTCGCGCCCGCGCTGACGATCGATCCGCAGCTGCAGGCACGATCCGGCCTGTTGCCTATGTCTAGAGCGCAAGGTCTACTCCCGCTCGCGCGTTCTGTCAATCGAACGTCTGTTTCCCGGCGCGAGCTATATAACTTCGCCGCCAGTGGCGGGACCGATCCACCTTCAGCCTTGCGCGCCGCTGGCGGAGCGAGTCCTGTTACCGGGCGATCCCGGCCGTGCTCTGCTGCTCGCACAGGAGCTGTTGGAGACCCCGAAGATGTTCAACCACCACCGCGGGCTGTGGGGCTATACCGGGGTGGCTCGGGACAAGGAGCTGCTCACGATCCAGAGCACGGGCATGGGCGGCCCGAGCGCCGCGATCGTGATCTGGGAACTGGCCGAGCTCGGGGCGCGGCGGCTACTTCGAGTCGGGACATGCGGGGCGCTGACCGCGGATCAGGAGCTGGGTGACCTCGTGATCGCCTCGGAGGCTCTTCCTGAGGATGGCGCCAGCCGAGCCCTCGGCGCCGAGGTCTGCGTCAGGTCAAGCCCGGAGCTGCTCGAAGCGCTGAAGGATGTCACTCAAGGCGCCGAGCGCGCCGCTCGCGTGGTGTCGAGCGACCTGTTCTACGGCGGCCCCCCGCAGGCGCTAAGGCGCTGGCGCGAAGCGGGCGCGATCGCCGTCGAGATGGAGACCGCGACGTTGTTCACACTCGCGGGAAGGCTCGGACTACAAGCAGCGTCGGTGCTTATCGTGTCCGATGTTCTAGAACCCGCGCGTATCCGGATCAGCAGCGAAGATCTCCGCCAGGCCGAGCAGCGGGCGGGCGACCTCGCGCTCCGGGCCCTGGGATCAGCGTGATGCGCGAGGCTTCTTCGCGAGCGCTTCTTCAATCCGCACCAGGCGTTGATCGAGTCGGTCCAGCCCATCCTCGATCGCTTCGAGCCGCTGTGAGACCGATCGGAGCCGTCGGGTGAGCCGCTCCAGATCGCTGGCCGATGGCAGGTTCAGCGCACCCATCGCAAGCTCCTGTGCACGACTGGCCTTCTCGCGGGTCTCGAATGCGGCTGACACGGCCCGGGTGACGAGCGGGTTCTCGAGTAGGTCCTGGGCCAGCTTGCCCAGCGCCTCTTCGCCCTGGCGGGTGACGCGGTGTCGCAGACCGTCCTCTTCGTACATTCTGATTCCTTGCGATCACGCAGCGCGTCGCGCTGCTTGGAGAGCCGTGAATGTAGCGCCGAGGTCAGTTACAAGTGAGCCTCACGCTGAGGTCGAGACTCAGAGAGCGCTCAAGGGCTACAGTGTAAGACAACATCCGCCGATGGGTAGTAGGTCGAAGACCGCTTGTTCCGTCGGCGAGCAGAGGAAAATGAGTCCCGCAGCACCAGCTGGTTCAGCGTTGAAAAGCTATCCGGCAGTCAGTAGCGTGCGCCTGACGCCAGTCATGCTGTGCTCTGACGTGGATCACTTGGCCCGAGCGACGCCGCGGGAGGATACGGGGCCAGCTTGTTGAGACGGCGACAATTCACGATTGTGGGCCTGGCCCTGGCCGTGTTCGGCCTGGCTGCGATTCCCAATGCGTCCGCCGCCGACTGCACGGTCACGGTCGTGCTCAACACGGGTCAGACCCTGTACTTCCAGCTGCCCGCCGGCGCTGCCGTGTCATCGCTGAATCTCCCGGCCGGGGTCCACACGGTCTCCGAGTCGTGCCCGAGCTCGAGCGACACCACCACGACCACGACTACAACCACCTCCAGCGGCGGTCAGACCACGACAACCACCACGACGACGACCTCGTCCGGGACCACCACCTCGACGACCGCGACGGCGGCGACGAGCACCACCCAGACGTCCACCACGCCCTCCCCGCCGGCGGCGATCGGACCGGGGGTCTCCCAAACGCCCTCGCATCAGACGGGCCACCGCAAGCACAAGCACAAGAAGCACAAGAAGCACAAGAAGCACAAGAAGCACAAGAAGAAGCCCCCGGCCAAGCCCCCATCCAACAACCACAATGGCGGGGTGCCATCGCCCTCGAATCCCACGTACTCGTTCTCGCTCCCCGGCGCTCCTCCGATCGGCGTCCCGAACTTCTTCATCGACTCCTTCCGGATACCGCCCTTCCTGCTGCCGATCTACCAGGCCGCGGGCACGCAATACGAGGTGCCATGGCAGATCCTCGCGGCGATCAACGAAATCGAGAGCGATTACGGGCGCAACCTTTCGGTTTCGAGCGCGGGCGCGGTGGGCTGGATGCAGTTCCTGCCCTCGACCTGGCAGCGATATGCGGTCGCCGCCACAGGCAACGGCGTAGCCGATCCTTACAACCCCGTCGACGCGATCTTCACAGCCGCCAAGTACCTGCACGCGGCTGGCGCCTCGAAGAACCTGGCCGGAGCGATCTTCGCCTATAACCATGCCGACTGGTATGTCCAGTCGGTTTTGCTCCGTGCCAAGCTGATCGGCGGCATCCCGAGTCGCCTGATCGGAGCCCTAGCCGGGCTGGTGGAGGGCCACTTCCCCATCGCCGCTCGCACGAAGTACGCCGACAACGCGGTCCAGAGGCTCGCAACCCACCGGGTGAAGGGCACGAATGCCGCGATCCCGATCGAATCCGATCCGAACAGCACAGGTGTTGCGCTGTTCGCCAAGCAAGGCTCACCGGTGATCGCGGTCAACGACGGCAAGGTGCTCGCAATCGGGAACAGCAAGAAGCTCGGCCTCTACCTCGAGCTCCAGGACTCCACCGGCAACGTCTACACGTACGCGCAGCTCGGATCGATTCCAAAGCGTTACCCCGTCCCGACGCCGGTCAAGGTCAGCGCCGCGGAGATCGCACAGCAGATCGCCGTCCCGAGCGCACCGGCGCCGAAGCAGGCAGCGAGCGCCGGTGCCCAGCCCACCGCGGGGCCGCCCAGCCCAGGCAAGGCGAGCACGGACTCGCACACCAAGCACTTCACGCTCCCGGTCACCAGCACGACCAATACCCAGCCGGCTTCGATCCCGCAACCGCTTGTGAAGGAGCGGCTGTTCGCCTACCCGAGCCGTCCCGCGTCTTATGCCGCGGGGGGTGAGCTCCAGATCAGGAGCTCCGCCCCGCAGATCACCAGCTTCAACGACTACTTCTCCGACGTCCTGCACCTCGCGAAGAACCAATACACGCTTCAGACGCTCAAGGTCGGATCGGTCGTCGTCGCCGGGACGATCTTGGGGCGCATCGGCGCGGGCATCCCGACGGCGGCCTCGCATCTGTGGTTCATGATCAGGCCGGCCGGCAAGCACGCACCGTTCGTGGATCCCAAGCCGATCCTGGATGGCTGGAAGCTCCTCGAGGCGACGGCGGTCTACCGGGCGAACCGGGTCGATCCGTTCTTCGGCCCTGGCGCGAAGAACCCCAGCATCGGGCAGATCCTGCTGATGTCCAAGGAGCAGCTCGCGAGCCGGCTCCTGGCCGACCCACATGTGCGGATCTACGCATGCGGCCGGCGCGACATCCAGGCTGGCCTAATCGACCGGCGGGTGCTTGCGGTGGTCGAGTTCCTCTCGGCTTCGGCCCTCTACCCGACGGTCAGCGGACTGGAGTGCGGACATTCGCTGACCGCCTCCACCGGGGTCGACGCTGCGGGCGCGACCGGTGCCTCGGTCGACATCTCCGCGATCAACAAGATCGCGGTCCTCGGCCACCAGGGCCCCGGCTCGATCACCGACATCACGATTCGCCGGCTGCTCACCCTCCAAGGCGCGATGTCACCTGATGAGATCGTGTCGATGATGAGCTACAAGGGGCAGCCGAACACGCTGTCGCTGCCCGACCACGCCAACCGCATCCAGGTCGCGTTCACGCCGCTGTTCGGCGAAAACAAGAAGCTCTCGTCGGAGATCACATCGATCCTTCGTCCCGCGCAGTGGATCCAGTTGATCAACCGGATCAACCAGATCCCCGAACCGATCGTCCCGGTCTCACCGAGCAAGTACGCGATCAAGGTCGGCGGATAAGGGCACCCGGCCCGGTCCGATCCCGAGCTACTTTCGCTTTTCGCAGGTTGAGTTCCCGTGGCCACTCGGGCCGCCGGACGGGCGCTACCTGGTGCGCGCAGCGGCCCATCCGGCGCCCGGAGCCCCCGAGCACGTACTCGTGATCTCCACGCTCGGCGCCCTCCCACGGCAATCCCGCCGAACGAACACTCAAGCTCAACGCGAGCCTGAGCCTACCTCCGTTCCCACCGGAAAGGCGACGATCGTCGCTGTCGGCTCTCCCTTCGCCGACGAAGAGGATGCGCGGGCCTGGCTTTCAAAGGCTGGGGAGGTCGAGCTCTCGGACGACCTCGTGGTGCTGGCCCGCGCGCTGCACGCGTACCGGCTGGCCAGTGCCGACCCGTATCTCCTCTCCGCCGGACGCCGTGACGCGCTGGTGGCGCGTATCGGCTTCGGCTTGGGCGAAGAGGTCGCGGATGGCCGCTGGACCGACGCCCGCGAGCTCCACCCCACCGATGGCAGGCGCAGCCGCATCGACCGGCTCGAGCCCCAGGCCCGCTTCGCCGCCATCCTCACCGGCCGCGACCGCGCCCTGGTGTGCGAGGAGCTCGCTCTACGGGCCCGCTTGGACTTCGACGAGGACCGCCCGCGCGAGGCTGCGCTCCAAGTCCTCGTGGCGCTCGACGCGGCGTTGTCCGAGCTCGCGGCAGACCCTGCAGCCGCGACCCTCCACGGCCGCCTCGATGAGCTTGGTGGCAGACGGAGCGCGACCGAGAAGGCGGCCCGCTCCGCGCTCGAGGGCTCACTCGGCGACGATGCCGTCGAGGATGTGAGTCAAACGCTCACGCGGATCGAGGCAGCGCTGCGCGCCCGTTCCGTGGCCCGCGGCAGTTAGGGTCCACCAGCGAGATGTCGTTCCGGGCGACCAAAGTGGGCCGAGCGACGCCCGGAAAGGCATCGCTTGGGCCGGCACGCGACCGGCTCGCGCGGATCGCGGGCTATCACCCGCTGATCGCGATCGCCCTATATCTCGGCGCGTCGCTGTTGATCGAGCGTCGGGTTGTCGTGCACCTGGGCTCCGTCTGCGCATGCGACGGAACCTCAGATTCGACTCAGTACGTCTGGGCGCTGGTGTGGTTTCCGCACGCGATTCTCCACGGCCTGAATCCGCTGTACTCGCATGCGATTTGGACGCCCGGCGGACTCAACCTCGCGGGCGCCACCGCCGTCCCCGCTGCTGTGATCGCCGCGTGGCCAATCACCGCCCTGGCCGGGCCGGTGGTGGCCTACAACGTGTTGAGCATCCTGGCGCCGGTGGCCGGCGCGTTCAGCGCCTATCGCCTGTGCCACTACGTCACTCGCTCGCCTTGGTCGTCCGTACTCGCCGGGTTCCTTTACGGGTTCTCGACCTACGAGTTCGCGACGATGCAGGAGCACCTGCATCTGGTCTTCACGTTCTGTCCGCCGCTCGCGGTGCTGCTCGTCCTCAAGCGGCTCGATCATGCGATCAGCGCGCGGCGCTTCATCGTCCTGATGGCTGTGGTCCTGAGCGTCCAGATGCTGCTCTCGACCGAGATCCTGTTCACGATGACCTGCCTGGGCGTGGTTGTCCTCGCAGCAGCGGCGACGGTCGGCTCGCGCAGCGAGCGCAGGGCGATCATCGAACTTCTACCGGCGCTCGCCGGGGCGTATCTGGCGACGGCTGTGATCTGCTCCTGGTTCTTGTACGCCGCCGCGCGGGCCCCAGCCTTTGCCCAGGGATGGGGTACCAGGTTCCCCGCGGACGCGGTGAGCTTTTTCGTCCCCAGCGCGATCACCCGCCTCGGTGGATACTCGTTCCTGTCGGTCACCTCGGCGTTCCGGGGCAGTCTCACCGAGAGTGGAACGTACCTCGGGCTGCCACTGATCCTGATCGTCTCGATCTACTTGATCACCCGATGGCGGACCCGAGCGGCGAAGGTGATCGCAGCGTCGCTGGTCGTGTCGGTCGTGTGGTCACTTGGCGACAGCCTCTACATCGCCGGTCATCAGACCGTCGCGTTGCCGTGGTCGCTGCTCGACAGCCTCCCGCTGCTCGACCTGCTGATACCAGAGCGGATCGCGCTTTACACCGCGCTCGGGTGCGCGGTTGTGGCGGCGCTCTGGCTCTCCTCGAGCGAGGGGCCGACCTGGCGTCGGTGGGCCCTCGGGCTGCTAGCCGTCGGGTTCATCGTGCCGACCGCCGACGCGGCGACCCAGCACGGCCGCTTACCGGTGCTTGACGCACCCTGGTCCACACCGGCGTTCTTCTCAAACGGCATTTACAAGCGCTACCTGCATCGTGACGAGATCGTGCTACCGCTTCCGTGGGGACGCTCTGGAAACGGGCTGCTCTGGCAGGCGCAGGCCGACATGTACTTCCGCCTTGCGAGCGGCTATTTCGGGCCGCCGCCACCGAGTTACTGGCGCGAGCAGCCGATCGCCTACGAACTCAAGTTCAACTCTCCGCGGCCGGGCGCAGCGCAGGATCTTCGCCGGTTCCTCGCCGAGCATCAGGTCGCGGACGTCATCGTCCAGCAGTCGCGGGCTGGACCGTGGCCGGCGGTCCTGGCGCAGGCTGGCCTTCGCCGTGCGGTGGCAGCCGGCGGCGTGTTCGTCTACCACGTCCCCGCAGCCACCCCTTAGGAGCCTCCGACGCGTTCAGCGACCGTGGAAGTGCGGCGTGCGCTTCTGGAC
>CATPAX010000216.1 GCA_955652215.1 uncultured Solirubrobacteraceae bacterium
GCAACGGGCTGACCGTGCGAGGTGACGGTGATTCCCACCGAGAGATAGACCGCGGTCAACAACACGAACGCGATCAGCAGGTTGACCGCGGGTCCCGCCAGGATCACGACCACGCGCTTCCATACAGGTTGGTTGTAGTAAGCGCGCGGCACAACCTCCGGCGGTAGCTCCTCGTGGGGGTTCATCCCGCTGATCTTCACGTACCCCCCGAAGGGCAACGGGCCGATCCCGTACTCGGTCTCCCCCCGGCGGAACTTCACGAGCAGCGGCCCGAAGAACAGCGAGAAGCGCTCGACGCGCATACCCACAGCCTTGGCCGCGGCGAAGTGCCCCGCCTCGTGCAGGATGATCAGCGCGACGAACCCGAGGAAGGCCAGCACGTAAGACACACTCTCAGTGTGTCAAGCGGCGGTGCTGGACCCGCTAGGCCGCCGCGCGGGCAGCGACCAGCTCGCCCGCGAGGTCTCTCGCCCGTGCATCGGCTCGCGCCAGCGAGTCAAACGAATGCACCTGAGAGGCGGGCAGTTGCTCGAGCGTCTCCTCGATCACGGCGGCGATATCGAGGAATCGAAGCCTCCCCCGAAGGAACGCGTGTACCGCGACCTCGTTTGCGGCGTTCAGGGTGCATGGCGCAGTGCCCCCGGCGCGCCCGGCTTCGCGCGCGAGGCGCAGGCACGAAAACGTCTCGTCGTCGACCGCCTCGAACCTCAGCGCGCCTACGCCGACCAGATCGAGAGGCTTGACGGGAACGTCGACGCGCTCGGGATAGTGCAGCGCGTAGGAGATCGGGACGCGCATGTCGGGATATCCGAGATGCGCCATCGTGGCTCCATCGCAGAGCTGGATGAGACTGTGCACGATGGACTGAGGATGAACGACAACAGCGATCCGGTCGTACGGCGTCCCGAACAAGTGGTGGGCCTCGATCAGCTCGAGGCCCTTGTTCATCAAGGTCGCGGAGTCGATCGTGATCTTCCCCCCCATCTCCCAGGTTGGGTGGGCGAGCGCCTGCTCGACGGTGACGTCCTCGAGCTCCTCGCGACGCATGCCGCGGAACGGGCCACCGGATGCCGTGAGGATCAACCGATCGACTATGCCGGGCGCTTCTGCGGCGAGCAGCTGGTGTAGTGCCGAGTGCTCTGAGTCCACCGGGATGATCGCCGCGCCGGTGGCCTCCGCCAGCGCGGTGACGAGCTCCCCTCCCACCACGAGCGACTCCTTGTTGGCGAGCGCCAGGTCAATCCCCTCACCGAGCGCCGCGACCGTGGGAACGAGCCCCGCCGAACCGACGATCGCGTTGAGCACGAGGTCGCACTCACACTCGGTGATTAGCTCCACGAGACCGTCGGGACCTGAGAGCACATCGCCGGCTGTCCACACTTCCGCAGCGCGAGCCGCGGCGTGTGGGTCCGACAGCGCGATCCGCCGCACCTTATGGCGCTCTGCCTGTTCGAGCAGCGGCTCCCAGGCATTGGCCGCGGATAGGGCCACCACCTCGAGTTCGCCCGCCGACGAGCTCGAGACGACCTCCAGGGCCTGCACACCGATCGAGCCGGT
This sequence comes from uncultured Solirubrobacteraceae bacterium, assembly GCA_955652215.1. The sequence goes on from CATPAX010000216.1 coordinate 1,558, forward strand.
CGAGCCGAGGATCGCCAGGCGTCGCGGCACGGCGGGGATTGTAGGAGGCGCCGGACCCTCAGACTCGGACCGCGACCAGTGCGATTCGCTCCCAAAGGCCGCTGCGCCGCTTGGAGACCGTGAGGTAGTAGGTGCCCCGGGATAGGCGGCGAGAGTCGAACGAGACCACAACTGGTCGGTTCCAAGCTCTGAGGACTCGGACAGCCAGTCGGGGGCGCCCAGGACGTCCGACCGAGACCAGGATCCGCCCCCACCCGCTCACGACCACCCTCAAGCGCACTGTCCGACTCCCCCCGAACACTGGGGTGAGCGTGCCGGCGGCGGTCCCATCGCACGCGCTGGCGCTGATTGCCCCCGGTGAGGGCTGTCTGTGCGAAAGGTGAGCCCCAAGCAGGAACTGCTGGTCGATCGCGGCTCCGGCGATCCTGGCTTCGAGATCGATCAGGGTCGGCGACTGCGTGGCCCGGATCCTGACAGTCGTGGCCGTGCGCGCCGTACGCGATGAGAGGAGCGTGCGTTCAGCCAGCCCGGTGGGGCTGAGCGCCAGGGCGTAGGTCCGGACCGTGAACTGCCCGATGCCCGGATCCGGCTGGAAGCGCAGACGGTCCCTGCCCGCCGTCAGAGTGCCAAACGAAGCGCCGTTGCAGTTGCTCGCGCCCCAGCCCCGTCCTTTCCTCCCTGCCGGGCAGCGACAGACAATCAGCGTCTTCGCGCTCGTAGCCCAAGCGCCGCTCGAATCGGTGACGCGAAGACCCACGCGGTAAAGACCCGGGGAAGCAAACGAGCGCGTCGCTGTCAGGGCGGTCCCATCCTGGAAACGACCGCTTCCGTTCAGGTCCCACGCTTGTCCCGCGATCTGTCCGTACTTGTCGCGGGCGGTCGAGGTGAATACGACCGGCCGGCCGATGGGCGGCCTCGGCATCGAGGCCGCGAAGCTCGGGGTGGGAAGGCAGATGGTCGGGGGCCCGGGCTTTGCAACGTGAGAATGGGTGAGGTAGGTCAGTGCGCTCGTCATCGCCTGCTGCAGTCCTGCGCTCGCGGGCGGCGGCGGGGGGAACCCCGACTGCCAGTAGGACGGAGCCCGCCAGGCGTCCAGGCCCCACGAGAACTGCAAGGAGCCGGCGCTGAAGATCTCGGCGCCCGAGCACGCGGTGTAGCGGACGCTCTCGGCGGTGACGGACGGCTTGCCGACGGCTGGAGGTGGGCCGTAGGAGGTGAGCAACGGGGTCACCGGCGGCACGTGACAGCGCGGACTAACAGTGTCGGTCTCGTAGCCGACCAGGCCGGGAAGCGCGGTTCCCGTCAAGAGGCCGGTGCCGGCGAACCAGGGGTCGCTCGCGCCACCCGGATCGACCGTGTAGTCGAAGTACTGGCCAGGGATCACGTTACCGCCGAATTGCACGCCCTCGAGCTCGCACTCGGGTCGCGGCACCGCCAGCTGGCGGAATTGCACGGTCCTCACCGTCGGATCGGGATTCGGGTCGGCGGAGTACTTGTAGGAGACGATCGTGCGATGTGCGTCCTCGTAGCGGATCTGCCAGTAGCCGGTGTTGGCACCCATGAACGCGAGGTTGACTCCGGCGGCCCGTGCGGCCTCCCAGCCGTCGCGCATCTGCTTGCTCCAGTACTCGTCGTGCCCAGCCGTCATGTCCAGGAGATGGTTGAGCAGGAGGCTGGGGTCTTGGTCGACGTCATCGTCGGTCGCATAGCTCACATCCCAGCCGCCGCGCTCTAGGAAGCGCACCAGTGGGTACTCCCAGTTGAACAGCCCGCCCCCGTGACCAGCGCCCGACGCGGTCGGCCCCGCCAATGCGTACGGGCGGTTGAACGACACTTTGACAGCGCGAGGGCTGGTGTAGAGGTCCTGGCCACCCCAGGTGTTGTAGGCCTGCCAGGTGTTATCGGGCACCTGGACGAGAATCGCAGCGTGGTCGCCCAGCGGCGCCTGGATGATGAACGGGGCATAGCCGGTCTGGCCTGTCGACGGTCCTGAGGTGAGCCGGAACACGGCCAGGTAATAGCCCGTTGTCCAGTTACCGGGCACTGCCAGGGTGTCGGTGTGCGACC
>CATPAX010000217.1 GCA_955652215.1 uncultured Solirubrobacteraceae bacterium
GTTTAAGACACTTCCCGTATGGCTCTGAACTTCGTTGGCTGTGATCGTGCTCAGTTGTTGTTGATGCCGCCGTCGTTGACGGACTGGCTGCCGGAGAACCATCTGGGTAGCGCCGGGATAAACCGGCATGGAGAAGGAGCTGAAAGGGCTCTATGTCGAAGGAGTAGCGATCCACGATGGCCCCGAGTCATGCGTCGGCGTCCGCGAGGGTGTTGGCGAAGTGTTGACAGGGGTGCGCGCAGGCTGGGCTATTGAGCCTCGAAATTCCTGCATTCGGGGTGCCGACGCCGTCCAGGTGGCGGAAGGCAACACTGTCGCCAGCGTTTTCGCTAGCTGGCGGGGACCCCGCGGGGTCAGGGAACCTGTGCATGCGCGTGATCTCTCCATGCGCGAGAACCGGGAGGTCCCACGGTCGCGCGCTTGTGGTGATGGTTGGGCGGGTCGTTCGGGGAAGGCTGAGGCCGTAATCCCGTGATGGACGATCGTGGGAAGTCAGACGGTCCTGTAGTACCTGCGAAGTTGCCGGACAATGCCCTGGGCGGGGCGGCGGAGATGGTGGAGGGAAGAGGACCGGCCGAGGGGAACGCGGCCAGGGAAACGCGTGCCGGACTCAGATCCGGGTTGGGCGTGTCCAGTGACCTGGATCGCGTGCGCCGAGTGGCGCGGACGGATAAGGATGCGCGGTTCACGGCGCTCCTGCACCACGTCGATGTCGATCGCTTGCGGGCGGCGTACTTCGCGCTTCGGCCGAAGGCTGCTGCGGGGGTGGATGGCGTGAGGTGGGCGGACTATGGGCTGGATCTCGAGGCGAACCTTCGCGATCTGCACGCTCGGGTTCATCGCGGGAGCTACCGGGCGAGGCCCTCGCGGAGGGTGTTCATCCCGAAGGCGGACGGGCGGCAGCGGCCGCTCGGGGTCGCCGCGCTTGAGGACAAGATCCTCCAGCGGGCGCTCGTCGAGGTGTTGAACGCGATCTACGAGGTGGACTTCGTCGGGTTCTCGTATGGGTTTCGGCCGGGGCGCTCTCCGCATGATGCGCTGGACGCGCTCGCGGCGGCGATCAAGACGAGGCATGTGAACTGGGTGCTCGACGCGGATTTCCGCGAGTACTTCACCAGCCTTGACCATCGTTGGCTTGTGAGGTTTGTTGAGCACCGGATCGCGGACAAGAGGGTCCTGCGCCTGATCCAGCGATGGCTCAGGGCGGGAGTCATTGAGACGGGGTCTTGGACGGCGTGTGAGGAGGGCGTCCCGCAAGGGGCGTCAGCGTCGCCGCTGTTGGCGAACGTGTACCTGCACTACGTCTTTGACCTGTGGGCCCACCAGTGGAGAGGTCGGCACGCGCGCGGCGAGGTCATGATCGTCCGTTTCGCTGATGACTTCGTGGTGGGGTTCGAGTACCGGAGTGATGCGCTGCGGTTCTGGGCAGATCTAAGCGACAGGCTCGCGCAGTTCTGCTTGGAGCTCAACGCCGAGAAGACGCGCCTGATCGAGTACGGCCGGTTCGCCGCCGAGCGCAGACGGGCGCACGGTCGCGGCAAGCCTGAGACGTTCCAGTTCCTGGGCTTCACGCACATCTGCGCGGAGACCAGGAGGGGACGGTTCAAGCTCAAGCGATTCCCGACGCGAAACGGATGCGGGCGAAGTTACGCGAGGTCAAGGCCACGCTCATCGAACGCCGAGATCTGCCTATTCCCGAGCAGGCGCGCTGGCTGGCCACCGTCCTGCGCGGGCACTGCAACTACTACGCAGTGCCCGACAACTACGAGGCGATCAACGCCTTCCGCCAACTGATCATCCGGCACTGGCTCAAGGCGCTGCGGCGCCGCAGCCAGCGCACCCGGTTGACCTGGCAGCGGATGTATCGCCTCGCGGAACGATGGCTACCTACCGTTCGGATTCTGCACCCCTGGCCCGAGCCTCGCTTCTACGCCAAGACCCAAGGCAGGAGCCCAGTGCGTTAACGCGCACGCTGGGATCTGTGCGGGGGGCCGCCGGCAACGGCGGTCCCTACCGCGATCGTGGTTTGTGATCGACGCGGTGGCGCAGATGGATCTGTCGGCGTTCTACGCGGCCTACCGGGCTGACGGTCATGGCCGGGCGGCGTATGAGCCGTCGATGATGTCAATGGTGTTGTACGCGCACGCGACCGGGCAGCGGTCATCGCGGGCGATCGAGCGTCGCTGCCGCCAGGATGTGGCCTACCGGGTGATTGCCGGCAACTTGTTGCCTGATCACGCGACGATCGCGAGGTTCGTGGTCCGGCACGAGCAGGCGCTGGCTGACTTGTTCGGCGAGGTGTTGAGGTTGTGTGGTGAGGCGGGGTTGGTGAAGCCTGAGGTGATCGCGATCGACGGCACGCGGATGGCGGGCAACGCGAACTCTGACGCGACCCGTGACTTCGGTCAGCTCGCCAGGGAGATCCTGGCCGAGCACAAGGCGACCGATGAGGCCGAGGACGAGCTGTATGGCGATGCGCGGGGTGATGAGCTACCGGAGCAGCTGCGGACGTCCGAGGGGCGGCGCGAGTTCTTCGCCGGCGGCGAGGAAGAAGCTGCGTGCCGCGGCCGCCGAGGGGTTATCCGAGCCGGGGGCGCAGGAACGTGTCGATCCGGAGTTTGAGTTTGATGAGGAGCTGATCGTTGCGCGCACGCAGGGCCGGGAGGGCTGGCTGCGGGAGGCCCGTCGGCAGCTCGAGCAGCGGATCGAGCGTCTGGTGCTGGCGGCCGAGCGGTTGGAGGTCGACCTGGCAGTGGAGTGCCGTGGGAATGAGGCGTACGAGCAGTTCAAGGAGCGCCGCCGCGCCGTCGGCGGGCGTCGGGTTGGTGGCCCGCCGAAGCCGTATGAGCCGCCCCAGGTCCCGGATGGGAAGGTGAACCTGACCGACCTAAACAGCAAGCGGTTGAAGGCTCGCGAGGGGTACGTGCAGGGCTACAACGCCCAAGCGGTCGTCGACGAGGGCCAGATCGTGTTGGCCGGCCGAGATCACCAACAACAACACCGACTGGTCGCAGCTGGACCCGATGGTAACCGCCACCTTGGCTGAGCTCGAGCGAGCGGGCGTCGCCGGCGGGCCCGAGACCGCGCTCGCCGACGCGCAGTACTGGAACGAAGAACACATGGACGAGGTGATCGCCAACAAGCACATCCAGGTGCTGATCCCGCCCGACGGCAGCGGCAGCGGCAAGCAACGAGCCGGCTGGACCGGCGGTCGCTACACGATGATGCGGTACGCGCTCGCCTCCACACTCGGCCAGCAGCCTATACCGAAAACAGTGCAGACGATCGAGCCTGTGTTCGGTCACACCCGCCACAACCGAGCCGTTACACGATTTCTCCGAAGAGGCAGGACCGCCGTGCGCACCGAGTGGCGATTACTGATGATGACCCACAACCTCACCAAGCTACACAGCCACCAGATCGCCACCGTGAGGGCCTGAAACAAGCCCTCCCGGGGTGACAGCAGCGCTCAGGCCGTGTCCCGGCATCAGCGCCACACCCAGCGGGCCGGCGCTCACTCCGAGGCCGAAACCTTTGAGCGACAGCCTCCGCGCGTTGCGGGTCTCGTCGGCCCATCGGCAGGAGGCGCGCTTCGAGGCGAACGGAGGTCCTCAACGAGTGCTCACGACCTGTCCGGAAACCGCCATTCCACGTCTCAACTCGTTGGTCGGCATCAACCAGCTTGGATCGCCTCTAGCCCGCGGCGGGCCTGCGGCACCCACCAGGCAAGTTCCTCGCGGGCCGAGTCGCGCTCGGCCGGGTTTGGATGGTAGGCGGCGGAGTGGCCGAATACCCAGCCATACATGAGCAGTCCGAGGAGTCCGATCAGCTCGTTCGCTCGCGGGTCGTCGTGCTCGCCGCGTACCCGTCGGAAGTCCTCCACCAGCTCGTCGTGGGTAGCGTCGGTTCGCCATCCGTTGTGGCAAATCGACCAGGCGAAGTCCACAGCCGGGTGTCCCTGGGTCGCGAGTCCCCAGTCAAGGAGGACGAGGCGGTCGTCGGTGAGTCCGAGCTGCTCGTCTCGCATGTCAGCGTGAATGAGCGTTGTTCCCAGCGCCTCGACGGCAGCGACGAGTGGCTCTGGATGATGGTGCAGGCTGAGCACGCCGTCGGCGACGTCTGGGTCGACGGCCTCGGCGAAGGCCTCCCAGAAGACCTCGAGCTGCTTGGGCAACAGGTCAAGGCCGGAACGCTCGGACTCGGCGATCGCCGGCGAGAGCAGACACAAGCGGCTCCGGAGTGGGCACAGGTGCGGGATCTCCTGGCCCCAAAACTCCTCCCACATTTGATTGGCGGCAAGGAGGATCCTCGAGCTTTCCTCTCGGCTTAGTCGTTGGTGGTCGGACAGCAGGCTGTCGGAGACGTCCTTCATCACCACCCACCACGCCTCGCCATCGCGCTCGGCGGCAACGATCGAATGATCGATTGCCCCCTGTACCCGGTCCAGCACACCACTTCTAAACAGCAATGCCTCGCGTCCCTCGTCCGCGGTATGACGGTCGATCCAGTTGGCGCCCGGCACGATCCGCTTCGCCACCAGCCTGGTGCCGTCCGCCAGCACGAGGCGCTCCAGGATGTTGCCCGACCAGCCGCGCGAGATCCACGGCTCGTGCACTGCCACCTTGCCGAGGTCGGCGAGGAGTCGCGGATCGAGGCAGACAACGCGGTCGCCGCTTTGGCCGACAGGCGGGGTCCGTGGCGGTGCCGCATAGATCCAGTGCCGCGTGATGCGCCCGTTCTCCACCCACGCGTACTCTCGCGTCCGCGAGACGCAAGCGGAGGTGATGCGCTCTGCCCAGAGCTCAAAGCCGGCCGGGTGGACGGCGGTGGTCCACTCCACCAGCTTGGCCCGGTCGCTCCCCCATGTCGCGAGCCAGGCGGCGATCTCAGGTGAGCCGCGGATCAGATGACGGCCGCCCGGGAGGTTGGCGTCGAGTATCGCTCGCTCCGCGTAGAGGTGGGCGAGCTCGCGCTGAGAGCCGGTCGCGGCAGCGTAACGCAGCGCCTCGGCTGCATACTGCGCGGTCACCGCTTCGCTCCCGAGGCGAGCTTTGCCGAAACCGGCAGTTCCAACTTCCCATCGCTTCCTCGGTAGGGCTCGACCGCGCGCTCGAGCGCTGACATCGTGCTGCGCCTCGCCCCGGCGTCCTGCGCCCGCAGGCACGCCGCCGTCCTCACGCTCGAGCCGAGAAAGCCCTGCAGGAGATCCTCCGTCCCCGCCACGCGATGCGTTAGCTCCACCGTCTTCACCGCCACCCCGACCAAGCCGACACTCTCGAGCAGCGCCTCGAACTCACCGTCCTCCGCGAAACGGTACGGGTCCGGCCCCCCGCCCGGGACGACGCTGCGACGGTTCGCGTCCGCCGCCTCGACAGCTTCCATCACCACCCCGATCACCCTCATTCGCTCCGGAGAATCCCACACAGAGAAAGCGACCCGACCGCCCGATACCAGCACCCGCGCCGCCTCGGCAAGAGCCCGCCGCGGATCGGGAAGGTGGTTGATCACGAAGCCGCCGACGACCGCATCGAAACAGCCGTCATCAAACGGAAGCTCCTCGGCATCCGCGCGCAACAGCTCAACACCCTGGAGCCTTTGACATGCCAGCTCCAGCATCCCTTCAGCGAGGTCGACCCCCACGACTCTCGCCCCCCGCGCTGCGGCGTGCTCGGCGACATACCCCGGACCCGTCGCCACGTCGAGCACCCGCCAATCCGAACGGACGCCCGCGGCATCGAGCAGCGGCCCCGCGATCCGGCTGGTGATCGCCCCAACCAGCCCCCCATAGGTCCGGGCCTGGACACTCCAGCCCTCCGCCTCGAAGGCCTTGAATACTTCGGCTCCCTCCGCGCTCATCTGCTCCCGGTCAGGCTACTCGCGCACGCCACCAGACTCTCCCGCAGGATCTGGCCGGCAGACACGGCTCCGTCACGCACACGCGGAAGTGACGCGTCCGGGATTGGGAACCGCCCCCCCGAGACGGCCGCCGGCAACGGTTGGCGCAACTCGGATACCACGCCCGCTTTCGCTCGGGGTGGGCTCATAAGAGGGCAAAAGCGAACGGCATTCCTCTCGCCGCCA
>CATPAX010000218.1 GCA_955652215.1 uncultured Solirubrobacteraceae bacterium
CCGCCTCCGATGTCCGGCCCGTTGTGCTCGCAGCGGTTGCCGGCGAAAACGGAGTTGACGATGCGCAGACGCCCGCCGCGGTCGAAGATCGCGCCTCCGCCTCCGCCATCAAAGCGCTGACCGGTTGAGTTCCCATTCATGAACGTCATGTTCTGGATGACGAGCTTCGGCGAGGCTTGATCCTGGCAGTGCGAGGTCGTCCACACCTGCACCGGATCGCAGGTGTCCATGTAGAGGATGCGCCGCCCCTGGCCGCTCAGCGTCACCAGCCCGCGGCCATCAAGCACGACAAGGCGGCTGGTGTTCACGACCTTCGCGGTCGCCGCCAGCTTGATCGTGACGTGGTGGGGACCGCACGAGAACCGGATGATCCCGCCGGCTCGCACCGCGGCGATCACGTTGGCCGAGGTACAGCTCGCCGCTGTTCCGCGCCCAACGACGTGATCCGGATGGGACGTGTCCACAGCTCGTTCAGCGGCGGGGGCGGTTAGCGGGCGCCTGTCCTGGTCTGATCGGCGTTGAATCGAGCTTGCCGCCAGGGCGGTCGCGGCGGCGGCAAGAGACACGCTGAGGCATACGGCTAGCACTGAGGTCCGCCGGGGCATCAGAAAGGGCTACCCGAGCTGGCCCGTGCCGTGGTAGATCGCGGAGACGACCCCGAAGGCAGGCTTGAAGTTGCCGTTCATGTCGACCAGACCCTTCTGGTTGAACGGTGGAGCGGGAAACGGGTTCCCTCCCGCGTACTGAGGCGAGGACGCGAAGTCCTGGAGCACGAAGTACACCGCTCCCGCGAGCCATGGCTTCGTCGCAAACACCCTGAGGTGGAACGCAGCGGAGTCCGCCTGGAACTGGTAGGTCCCGCGCTCCTCGACGGGACCGTTACGGTTGCCGTCGAAGCCGAACTCCGTGACGAACAGCGCTTTCTGCGGATAGCAGGCCCGGAAGCTGTCCAGAAACGGGCTCAGCTGGTCGCGATCATCGGTGGCGCCGGCGCCCGCATCGAACCAGCCGAAGTAGTCGTTAAAGCCGAGCGCATCGAGCGGCGCGTACGCGGCCTGGCAGGGAAGCCCCGGCCAGTCACTGATCGCCATCCCGACCGGGCGCGTCGGATCGAGCGAGTGAGCCACCGCAGCGGCGCTCGCGATGTATGCGCCCACCTGCCCCGGGGTCGGCGTTGCGAGCTCGTTGCCGATGCTCCACAGCATCACCGACGGATGGTTTTCATAGGTGAGGATGTTCTGGCGCAGCACCTGCAGCGCTCGTGCGCTGACCGCGGGCTGGCCGAGGAATCGGCTGAGCTCGTGGGTCACAGGAATCTCCGACCAGACCAGCATCCCGTACTGGTCGGCCATCTCCAAGATCTGCGGGTTCAGCGGGTCATGCGAGCGGATCAAGTGAGCTCCGAGGCCGCGCAGCCAGGCGACCAGTCGCTGCAGGTGCCCGGGGTCGAGCGCCGAGCCGAGCACGAGATTCGATTCCTGGACAAACGCTCCGCGCAGATGTACTACGCGTCCATTCAGTACCAGCAGACCGGTGGAAGTGAGCTTGATCGAGCGGATTCCGCTGTCGGTGACGTAACTGTTCAGATGTCGTCCGTCCGCCGCGCCATACAGATCGACTGTCGCTCGGTACAGATTCGGCTGGTAGATGGACCATAGTCGTGGGTGCGCGATCCGGATCGTGGCCTGCGCCGTCCAGGACGAATATGGCGGGATCCTCGTTCGGCCGAAGTCCACCGGAACTCGCCCGAATGACCCGCGAAGACGCACCCTCTGGGGCACGCCCGTGACGTTGTGCACCACTACCGTCTCTTCGATGCTCGCCGCGCACGTGGGGCACGGCAGGATCGGCCGCACGATTATTTGGGCAAGGTCGGCCCGCTGGACAGGCCTCAGATACACCTCGCGGACGATCCCACCGTAAGTCCATGACCCGCGCGCAAGACCGGACGGGATGTCCGTCGGCGTCCGCCGGTTATCCACCCGTACGATCATCCGGTTGACACCGGCGTGCAGGTGGCTCAGGTTAAGTTCGAACGGAAGGCTGTCACCAGTGTGGCTCCCCATCTGGCGTCCATTGAGCCAGACCTGAGCCCTGAAGTTGACCGATTCGAAGCGGACGATCCAGACGCGTTTGCGGGGGCCTGGCGGCAGCAGGAAGTCCTTGCGGTACCAGCCGACATAGCCGGCCATGCTCTGCTGGGAGAAATCGCCCGCGTTGTAAGTGTTGGGTACCTGCACCGGCGTCCAGCCGTCCGGGGCGGCGATGTTTCTCCACCATCCCTGGGACAGGCCTTGGTCGGAGTAGTCGGCTCGGAACAGCCAAGTTCCATCGAGCAGGTACCGGTTGGTCCACCCATCGCGATAGAGGGCCTGCTGGGGCGGCTGCTCGGGGGTGTAGACGGGAGTCTGTGCACGTGCCGTCGAGGCACCAACCGCAAGCAGAGCGACGAGGGCAACACACAGCCGTAGGACGGCTCCGGGATGTCGTGCAAGTTCAACCACTGGATACCGATTACGACAGAGTGGGGTCGAGCTGGCGAGCGCTCCGGGAGTCCCCTGCGCGGGCCATTTCCGCCCTGCGCGAGCGACCAAGCATAACGACCACCGGGACGCCGTTTGGCGAGAGCGCGCGCGGCACGCTCGTCGGAGAAGAGCGGGACGCCGCTTACGGTTGCCGTCGTGATGCCGCGTAAGATCGGCGCGAACCCGTGGCATCACCTAGAAGCTCTACCGGCGTCAAGCAGGGGCCACGAGCGTCAGTTCAGGCTCCCGAAGGCAACCTCGCGGCGACTGGAGACCGGCGTCCCAACTCTCCAATATCGCTCGCGCTTCCCTTGATCATTTGGGCGATCGCGATCGGCGGGCTACTCGTCGTGGCTTCCGCCAACGGATTGCACCCACTCCGGGCCTCCACGTGGGCGCGATGGGACTCCAACTTGTATCTCTCCGTCGCGAAGCGCGGGTATGACCTGTTCCCGTGCGCTCCAAAGCTGATCGGAGGGCACCTCGCAACGCATCGATGGTGCGGGAACGCCGGCTGGTTCCCCGCCTACTCCTGGCTAGCAGGCGGCCTCTCTCGCCTAGGTCTGCCACTGGAGCCGGCCGCTGTTGCGGTTTCTTGGCTCTTTGCCCTCGGCACGCTCGTGCTCCTGTGGGTGACCTTCCTGGGGCGACGTCTCGGTGTCCCGGCGATCGGCTGCCTGGTCTTCGCTGCGTTCGTGCCAGGCCAGATCTACCACTACGCGATTTTCCCGATGTCGATGCTCGCGTTCTTCACTGTCCTGCATCTGTGGTTGCTGCACGGCCGGCGCTGGATGGCCGCAGGCCTGGCCGGCGCGGTAGCAGCCATGACCTACCCGATCGGGGTGATGCTCGCCCCGGTGGCGGCGCTGTGGATCGTGCTCGTTCTCCGCGATGCAGGGTGGCTCGAGCGGCTGAGGCGCACGGCTCTCACGAGCGGTGTGACAGCCGCGGGATTCGGGGTCGTGCTCATAGACATGAAGCTCGAGACCGGCTCTTGGGACGCGTACTTCAAGGTCCAGGACAAGTACGGGCACGGCTTGCATGACCCGCTGACGATCTTCTGGAGCTGGGTACAGCCAGCGCTGCACGGCTCATTGCTGCGGCTCAGCTCCGTTCCCGCTCTCCAAACCATGTTCCTTGGCGCCCTGATGTTCTGTCTCGTGGTGGTCATGGGGCTCCAATGGCGCGAGCTGAACGCGCGTGACGGGCTCCTACTGCTGTGGGCGGCTGTCTTCTTCCTGTTTCCGTTGACGCAGGCCGGTCTCAGCCTGATTCGAAGCCAGGCTGCGCTGCTGCCGCTCGGGTTGCTCGTGGCGCGGCTGCCTCGGCCACTGATGTTTCTGGTCCTGGTCGCTGTGGTCTGCCTGAGCGTCCCGATCGCAAAGCTGTATTTCACCGGCGCGCTCGTCTAGTACCCCGTCGGCGGACACCGCCGGGGTCATAGGCGCGGGTCGACCGGCTCGCTCTCGAGCGCGAGCACGCCGAAGACGCACTCGTGGACTCGGCGAAGTGGCTCGCCTGCTACGAAACGCTCGAGGGCTTCGATCCCGAGAGCGAACTCCCTGATCGCAAGCGAGCGCTTGCGTCCGAGGCCCCGATCGCTTAGCCGCGACAGGTTCTCGGGCGCCGTGTAGTCGGGTCCGTAGATGATCCGCAGGTACTCGCGACCGCGGGTCTTCAGCGCGGGCTGGGTCAGACCGCGGCGGCCTCGAACGATGTAGTCGACCGGCTTGACGACCATGCCCTCGCCACCTCGCTCTGTGAGCTGCGTCCACCAGGCCTCGCCCGCCTGCTCGCTGCTCGGGTCAGTCGTGTCGACAACGAGATGCGCGGTGGGGTGGAGGAGCGGCTCGGCTTGGCAAAGCTCGCTCAGCGTCTCCATGTGCCACAGGTGAGTCTTGTCTGCGTGAACTGCCCCCTCGCTTGCCAGCAGGTGAAATCGCGCGAGCTTGATGTCCTCGATGCTGCGGATTGGCCAGCAGTACCGGCGATAGGCATCGACGAACCGGCTCGCATCGTCGGTACGTTGCTGGACGCGGTCGAGCAGTGGTGCGACGTCGATTCCCGCTTCCATTGCGCGCTCGAGAGCGCTGACGGTCTCGCCTAGCCCCGCCCGGGCCGCAGCGCCGACCGCGGCGTACTGCTCGCGCAGCAGCTCTTGCGCCTTTGCCGACCAGGGCAGCAGCTCGCAGTCGAGTAGCAGCCAGTCCGTCTCCAGCCGATCGAACAAGCCGACGTTCGCGGCGGCGTAACGGGTCCGCGCGAGAAGCTCCAGCCGGAGCGATTCGTCTTGAACGAGCGGCCGCCCGGTCCGCGTGAAGCACGCGCCGAAGCCTTCGTCGACGACGCCGAAACGCCGTCGTGCCGCATCTTCGTCGCGACAGACGATCACGATCGCCCGCGAGCCCATGTGCTTCTCTTCGCAGACGACGCGAGGGACACCCTCCTGCCGGTAGTAGGCGAACGCTTGGGCGGGATGCTCCAGGAGGTCGCGGTCTTCGCTTGTGGCAGACGGAGAGACGGCCGGCGGGAGATAGATCAGCCATTTCGGGTTGATGGCAAAGCGACCCATGACCTCGAGAGCCGCGATTGCATTCTCCTCTCGGATGGTCACGTTGTGAGCGAGCCGAGTCGGAATGATTCGCTTGCCGAAGGACATCGTCGATGTCCAGTAGCTCGTCCTCGCGTTGCTGCTGTGTCAGCGCCGTCGCCGGCTCTTCCGCGACCAACGGCCTGGCGGGCTCCGCGTACGTCGACCCGGCAGGAACGCTGACCAGCTCGTTCTCTGGATAGCGCAGAGCGCTCAGGCGGCCGCCAAACACGCAGCCGGTGTCGATGTTGATGGTGCGGTTCAGCCACTCCGCCTCAGGAACCGGGGTGTGACCGTAGACGACCGTCGCGCGGCCTCGGTACTCCGCGGCCCAGTTCCAGCGGATCGGCAGGCCGAAGTCGTCGGTCTCGCCGGTCGTCTCGCCATAAAGCGCGAAGTCACGGACCTTCCCGGACCCGCGGCCCTGCATCTCCTCCTTCATCCCTGCGTGGGCCACGACCAAGTTCCCGCCGTCGTAAACGTAGTGGCTGACCAGCGAGTCCAAGAAGCGCACCACCTCGGCGGCAGCCGCCCCACCACGCTCATCCGGAAGGGCCTCGAGCTCGGCCAGTGATCGGTCGAGCCCATGCGTGACCGGCACGTCACGGCCACGGAGCTTGCGGACCAGCTTGATGTCGTGGTTTCCGGGCACACAATGTGCGGAGCCCGCGTCGACCATGTTGCGAACCAGCCGAAGCGTCTCGAGAATCCGGGGGCCGCGGTCGACCAAGTCTCCGAGGAAGACTGCGGCCCGGCCTTTCGGGTGGGAATAGACAGGTCCTCCCTCAGGGAAGTCGCCCGCCTGCCGCTCGGTGAGCACGTAGCCGAGCTCGACCAGCAGCCGCTCGAGCTCCTCAAAGCAACCGTGGACGTCGCCGATGATGTCGAACGGTCCATGCTCGTCGCTGCGGTTGTTCCACAGGCGGGTGCGATTAATCGTCGCTGCATCGATCGCCGCGGGCGAGTCAAGGACGTGTACCTGCCGGAATCCTTCCTTGCGCATCCCGCGCAGGCCGCGATGGAGATCCCGGACCTGATTACGGATCACGTGCGGCCCGAAGTCGCGATCAGGACGAGCTCGGTTCCGCTCCTGACACAAGCGTTCCGGGAGGTCGAACGCGATCGCTACCGGAAGGAAGTGATGTTCGCGCGCCAGCCGGATGAGCTTCGCGCGGTCCTCACGCTTGACGTTCGTGGCATCGACGACCGTCAGCCGTCCTCGAGCCATCCGTTTGCCGGCAATAAAGTGCAGGATCTCGAACGCATCGTTGGTGGCGTTCTGGTC
>CATPAX010000219.1 GCA_955652215.1 uncultured Solirubrobacteraceae bacterium
GTCCCAGGACCGATTGCCGCGACCCGGACGCCGGCCAGCGCCCGCGCGTCGAGGCCGGCGCTGAGGAGACGCTCGAACAGCAGGCGGGCACCGTTAGGGCTCGTCAGGCAGATCAGGTCGTAGCTCCGCAGATCGGGCAGGGTCCCCTCGACAGGCACGATCCGGATCGCGGGCGCCTGCACGACTGATGCGCCGAGGTCGCGCAGGCGCGAGGCCAGCTCGCTTGCCTGGGCTCGAGCGCGGGTTACGGCAACAGTGATGCCCGTCAGCGGCCGCCCCTCGAACCACTGAAGGCGCTCACGCAGCCCCACCACCGACCCGACCACCGCCAGAGCCGGAGACCCGATGCCCTCCGCCGACGCCCGCGAGGCGATATCCGCAAGCGTCCCGGTGACGACCCGCTGGTCTGGGAAGGTCCCGCGCTCCACCACCGCGGCCGGCTCCTCGGGCGAGCGGCCGCCCGAGATCAGGCGCTCAGCGATCGTTCCAAGCTGGCGCAGCCCCATGTAAACGACAAGCGTTCCGGGGAATCTTGCCAGTGCCTCCCAGTGCAGCGCCGACTCCGGCTTGGTCGGATCCTCGTGGCCGGTGAAAAACGCCACGGCGCTGGCAGCGTCCCTATGGGTGACGGGGATTCCGGCGTAGGCGGGCCCGGCGATCCCCGAGGTCACTCCCGGAACGACCTCGAATGGAATGCCGACGGCGCGGAGTTTCTCCGCCTCCTCGCCGCCGCGGCCGAACACGAACGGGTCGCCTCCCTTCAGCCGGACGACACGGCGGCCCGCCGAGCCGTGCTCGATCAGCACGCGCTCGATCTCAGCCTGGGACACCGACGGTCCTCCTCCCTCCTTGCCGGCGAAGACGAGCTCCGCGTCGGCACGGGCACCGTCGAGAGCCTCGAGTGCGATCAGCCGGTCGTAGACGATCACGTCTGCGGTGGCGATCAGCTCGAGGGCTCGCGAGGTCAGAAGTCCCAGGTCTCCCGGGCCCGCTCCCACGAGGTACACGGTCACCAGGCTGACTCCGCATTCAGTGCCGCACGTGCCAGCAGCTCGCCCGCGCCCGTGGACAGCATCCGCTGCGCCACCTGCCCTCCGACCTGTTTTGGTGCGCCGATCAGCGAGTCGCGAATCCACTCAGAGCCATCCGGGAGGCCGACCCAGGCGACCAGCTCAAGCTGCCCATCGGCGAGCAACCTTGCGTAAGCGCCGACCGGCGTGTGACAGGAAGCCTCGAGCAGCCGGACCAGCTCGCGCTCAGCTTGCACGCAGACCGCCGTCGTGGAGTTGGTGACGGCGGCGAGCCGCCCCGCTGCGCCATCTCCCCGGCGCGCCTCGATCGCGAGCGCGCCCTGCCCCGGGGCGGGCACCAGCTCGTCCAGCATCGCACCGACTTCGGACTCTCGTCCCAGTCGATGGAGGCCGGCTGCGGCGATCACTATCGCGTCCAGATCGCCTTTCGCAAGCTTGCGCAGGCGGGTGTCGACGTTTCCTCGGAGGCTCACGATCTCGAGGTCCTCACGCAGGGCGCGCAGCTGAGCGCTGCGACGGAGACTGCTGGTGCCGACGCGCGAGCCTGCTGGCAGATCGGCCAGCGAGGGCGCGCCGCACAATGCGTCGCGCGGATCGACACGCGGGGGAAACGCCACCAGCTCGAGGTCGTGGGGCAGCTCCGCCGGCACGTCCTTCGCGGAGTGGACCGCGAGGTCGATCTGGCCACGGCTCAGCGCGTGCTCGAGCTCGTTCACCCATCGCGACTTGTCCTCCTGGCCCTCGCCGCGGTCTCCGGCAGTGGTCACGGTGACGAGCTCACATCCAGGGCCGAGGCGCTCGGCTATCGAAGTTGACTGAGCGATGGCGAGGGCACTGCCACGCGTGCCGATCCGCATTCAGGAAGCGTTCCCTATCAGCGGGATGCGCCGCGGCGGACCGACGGCTCGAGCTTTCGAACCTCGGCGAGCTCCTCCGCCGGCTCCATCTCGACCTGGCCGCTGTACGGGCCCTGTTCGGCAGCCAGGCCGAACAGCTCGCGGATCATCGCCATCCGCGCGTGGATCCGGTCATCGCGCACCGCCTTTATGCGGGCGGTCGGCTCGTGCAGGAGACGGTTCACGACCGCATGCGCGAGCGCGTCGACCCGCTCGAGATCGCGGGCGGAAGCCGACTCCCACTTTCCCGCGTTGTCGCGCACGACCTGTTCGGCCAACTCGGTCGCGTGCGCCCGCAGTGCCGCGAGCGTCGGGAGGACCTCGAGTGATCCGAGCCAGCCGGCGAACGTCTGGATCTCCTGCTCGATGATCCCCTCAGCCTTACGTGCTTCGGTCTGGCGCACCCGGCGATTTCGGGCGATCACGGCCTCCAGATCGTCGATGTCGTACAGCGATACACCTTCGATCGCCGCACATGCACCATCGACGTCTCGGGGGACCGCCAGATCGATCAGGAGCAGCGGGCGGTGGGGACGCTCGCGCATGACCTCGGCGAGCTCCTCGGACTCGAGCAGAAGATGCGGCGAAGCCGTGGCGGTAACCAGGATATCTGCGGTCTCTAGGGCGCTTGGCAGCTCGTCGAAGCTCAGGCTGCGGCCGCCGTAGCGCTGGGCGAGGGCGATCGCTCGGTCGCGCCGGCGCGTGGCTACGAACACGGTCTGTGCGCCGCCATCGGCCAGCGCCCGAGCAGCGAGCTCGCTCGTCTCCCCGGTCCCGACGATCACGACCTCGCGCCCTCTCAATGGTCCCAGAAGCTCGCGCGCCAGCGCCACGGCGACGCTCGGGAGGCTCAGCTGCTTCTCGCCGATACGCGTCTCGGTGCGGACCCGCTTGCCCGTCGCGAGCGCGGCTTTGAACAACCGGTTCGTCAGCGGCCCGGCCATCTCGGCAGACAGCGCCGCGTCGTAGGCGCGCTTGACCTGGCCTTGGATCTCCGCCTCGCCAATAATCATCGAGTCGAGCCCGGCTGTGACGCGGAACAGGTGGCGGGCGGCATCGCAGTTTCGAAGCGCGTAGACCGCCGGGGCGAGCTCGGTCGGCCGGATGCCGGCCTGACTGGCCAGCATCGACAGGACAGCGCCCTCGGACTCGACGGGATCACCGACCACCAGGTACAGCTCGGAGCGGTTGCACGTCGAGATCGCGACGGCTTCGTGCACGGCAGCTGTGCCCCGGAGATCGCGCAGGAACTCGGCGGCACGGGGTTCCGGCAGCGCAACGCGCTCGCGCACCTCGACTCGAGCGGTCTTATGCGAGATCCCAAATGCGAGCAGCTCGCTCATCCGACCCGCTCCACCTCTCGCCGGTCCTCTCGAGCCTCGCGCTCGAGAACATCGCGGCGCAGCGCCGTCAGCTCCCGTTCGGTCCGGCGCAGGCGCGTGGCCATGATCCCGACGTAGATCAACAGGATCACCAGGAACACCACGTAGGCGCCAGCGACATACTTGCCCGCAGTGTGAAGCGGAAGCGCGGGTGCGACGGCGACCAGGGAGCTCATGAAGGCGCAGCGCTCCTGCGCAGGGGCCCGGGAGCATCGTCCCCGAGGAGCACTCTGCGCAGCGCCCGGATCTGCATGCGGGCGTTCTTGGCCGCCATCTCGTACTTCCACAGGGTCAGATAGAGCAGCCCGATGCCGAGCAACGAGACCAGGAACGTAAGGCGCATCGACCCCGGCAGATTCCCGCCGCCGAGCGTCAGCACCCGCGGGTGGACGTACTGCTGGGCCAGCCGCACGGCGATGAAGTTCAGCGGCACGAACGCCCCGGCGACGA
>CATPAX010000220.1 GCA_955652215.1 uncultured Solirubrobacteraceae bacterium
CTGTCGCTCGGACACCTCGGCGGGCAGGGGAGGTACGCCATCGCCGACCACGAAGGGTTCGAGGTTCTCGACGATCGCCACGGCCAGAACCCCGCCCGTGAGGAGCTGACTCCGCGCGCAATCGAGGAATGCGCGGCGGCTGGATCGTCCACCGAGCACTTGGATCGTCTGCATCGCAACTACGCAGAGCGCGAAGCGATCCTCGAGCTGAAAATCCGTGGCGTCAGCTCGGACAGCTGTAATCGGAAGGTCGTGGGTCCGTCGGTCGAGCTCGGCGGCCAGCACCCGATCGCGCTCCAGTGCGGTCACCCTATGTCCCGCGGCCGCCAGGTGCAGGGCGACCCTGCCGGTGCCTGCGCCAATGTCCAAGACCGGATCGCCATACCGATCGGCGAGCGCCCGCCATAGCTCCAGGTCTTCGCTATAGCTCCCGCATTCGAGCTGGTGCCATACGAGGGACGCTATATCCGCCGGCGCGAGCGCATCGTCACGGATCCTCATTTGCGCGCCTCGCCCTGCCAGAACTCGGCGGCGTGCCCCCGAGCCGCCAGCTCAGAGCGCAGTTCGAGCAATGCCGTGTACGTGGGCAGCACATACAAGCGGCCGGTACCCGTCTGTTGCACGGCCAAGTCAAGCGCGGCCGATACCGACGGCACCACCCGCAGGCGCTTCGTAGGAACACCCGCGTACTTCAGGCGGACGGCCAGCTCAGCTGCTCGCGTCCCCGCGCACACTGCGCTGCGCACCCGGTCGGCTAGCACCTCGAAGTCAGCGTCCCATACCCACGAGACGTCCCGGCCGTCGGCGGTCCGGTCATTGAGAATCGTGAACAGATCGAGCTCATCCGGTTCGAGTAGCAGTGTGCGGATAACTTCGTTCGCGCCGGCGGGGTTCTTGATCAGGAGGGTGGAGAGCACCGTGCCCCCGATCGCGATCGACTCGGCCCGACCGAACGCCGCGCTGACCGATCGCAGTCCACCGGCCACGTCTCCTTCAGACGCGCCGAGGGCCAGGCACAGAGCAGCGGCACCCAGGGCGTTATAGACGTTGTAGAGGCCCGGCAGAGGCACTTCGATCTCGGTTGAGCCGCCGGGGGTTCGCAGCCTGAAGCTCGCGCTGCGGGTGCCGTTCAGCGAGATCCGCTCGGCCGCGATATCCGGATCCGGGCGGCGCGCTCCACAGTTCGGGCAGTGATAGCGCCCCAGGTGGCCCATGTAGATCGCGTCATACACGTAGGCCGCCCCGCAGCGCCGGCAGTGCTTGGAGTCCGAGGCGTGCTGCATCTCTTCCAGGGCGACCGAATGGTCTTCGATCCCGAAATACGACACGTTCGACCTACCTCGTCCGAGATCAGCGATCAGCGGGTCGTCGGCGTTGAGGACGAGCCGCGACTGCGAAGCCAGGTTTCCGATGACTGCCGACCATCTGTCGGCGATCGTCTCGAGCTCTCCATAGCGATCGAGCTGGTCGCGGAACAGGTTGCTGAGGAGCACCGCTCGCGGGCGTAGCTCGGGTATCAGCCGGTCCAGCCAGAACTCGTCAACCTCGAACAGTCCGAGGTCGCCGTGGATCCCAGTTCCTCGCCTTGCCGCCAGCAGCAAGGTCGAAGCGACGCCTCCCGCCATATTGGCGCCGGCCCTGTTGTGCACCAGCGTGATACCCGAGCGCTCGAGGATTGCCGCGGTCATTGCGGCGGTGGTGGTCTTGCCGTTGGTGGCGGAGATCACGGCCGTCCCGCGAGGCAGGCGCGCGGACAGCTCTTCGATCGCGTGTGGTTCGAGCGCGACCAGCAGTCGGCCCGGGAGGCTCGTTCCTCCTCCTCTGCCCGCACGGCGGACCAGGCCGCCGACTGCCCGCGCTGCGCTTACCTTGGCGCCGAGGAGACTCACGCTGGGACGATCACCCTGACGGCTCCCGGCAGTGCCCGGACCCTGGCCGGCAGGTCTGCAATCGGATCACCGTCGGCGTAGAGCGAAAAATCTCGGTCGCACCTGACCTCGACCTCGTGGGCCCGGGCAATCTCGACCTCACGAAACCGAACGTGGGCACCGCGAAAGACGGTGGGAAGCAGCCACAGGAACCGAGCCCGCGGCATCTGATGGATCATCACCACCTCGAGCTGGCCATCCTGCATGGAGGCGTCCGGCGCCAGCAGCATCCCGCCGCCGTAGGACCGCGAGTTGGCGAGCGCGACCGAGTAGCCCGTGAACGCGCGGTGCTCCCCGTCGAGGGTCAGCTCGAACGACGCGGGCTTCCAGTGGGCTAGAGCGGCGACTGCGGCGTACAGGTACACCAGGTTGCCACGCACGACGCGGGTCGCGTTGGCGATGCGGTTTGCGTCCGAGTCGAACCCACAGCTTGCGATCCCGATGAACGTGCGGCCGTCGATCTCGCCGAGATCGAGCGCCCGAACGACTCCCGACGCCAGCACAGCGCAGGCGGCGCGCGGCTCGAGCGGGATCCCCAGCGTGCGCGCGAGGTCGTTGCCCCGTCCCCCGGGAAGGAGTCCGACCACGGCATCGGAGTGCTTCAGCGCCCCCGCGACCGCTGCGACAAGCCCGTCACCGCCGAACGCGACTGCCACCTCGTCCGCCGCGGCTGCGGCGAGCGCAAGCTCACGCGCGTGCTCGAGCGTGCGCGTGAGCTCGACGCGGTATCGGAGTCCGTGGGCTGCGAGCGTGGCGCGGACCTCGTCGAGAGCCGTGATCGTCCGCCCCCCGGAGGCCGAGGGATTGACGATCAGCGCGAGCTTCCTCACCCTGCGATCAGCAGCGAGCGCAGATCGTCGGCGACCGCCACCGGGGCCGGATCGGTGGCGGCTTCGGCCTGCTCGCGCGTGGTCACACCGGTCAGGACTATCGCGGCGTCGAGACCGGCCGCCGCGGCACCGCCGAGGTCGGCATCGAGGCGGTCGCCAACAACGAGCGTGCGGCCTTCGCCGAGGCGATCGAGCGCGGTCATGAAGATGCGACGGTCGGGCTTGCCCACTACGTGCGCGGTTCGGTTGGTGGCGAACTCGATCGCCGCCACGATCGCGCCGGTCCCCGGCCACATCCCACTCTCGGCAGGGAAGGTCGGGTCGCGATCGGCGGCGATCAGCTGGGCGCCGGCGAGACCCGCTTGTGTGGCAACGCGCAACTCCCGGTAGTCGAACGCATCGTGGCCGGCGATTACGACGATCTCAGCCTCACTCTCACGCGCCGTGCCGTTGACCACTCGCTGCCCAGAGTCGACGACGTGACGAACCACCGCCGGGGAGCCGATCACGAACGCTCGCCGTCCGATCCCGTTCTCGGCGAGCACGTGCTGAATCGCGGCGCCGGCGGTCACGACCTCCTCGAGCGAGGCCCTGAGCCCGAGCGACCACAGCTTGCGCACGTACTCCTCGGGCGATCGGCGTGAGTCGTTGGTGAGGAATCCGACGGCTTTGCCAGCGGCCCGAAGCTCGGCGACGGCCTCGGGAGATCCGGGGATCGGCTCGTTGCCGACCCAGACGCACCCGTGGAGGTCGAGCAGCACATTGTCGTAGCTGGAGAGGAGGGGTGAGAGGGTCATCGGGACCGGGCGCAGCGGGATTATCGCTTGGAGGTGTGCTTTCCTTGCGTCCCGGTGCGCAGGGCGCTGCTTCTATCTCTGATCGCGGTTGGAATCTGCGCGTGCGGCGGCGCGAGCACGCCCAGTTCCTCGAGCACCATCCCGGCCGCCACCAGCCCTTCCCCGGTCGCATGCCGGACCGTCTCCGTACCGCCCCCGAAGGGGACGCAGCATCTGCCGGCGCCGACGTTACGGCTCGATCCGCGGCGCACCTACACGGTCACGGTGGCGACAAACTGCGGCACGTTCTCGTTCGTGCTCGACGTCAGGCACTCGCCCAAGACCTCAGCGTCGTTCTATTACCTCGCCTCCCGAGGATTCTTCGATGGCCTGGTCTTCCACCGCGTCGTGTCTGGATTCGTGATCCAGGGCGGGGATCCAACGGGCACCGGCGGCGGGGGGCCGGGATACACGGTCGTCGAGGCTCCACCGGCCGGGACCCAGTACGTCCGCGGTGACGTCGCGATGGCGAAGACCTCATCGGATCCTTCCGGAGCGTCCGGAAGCCAATTCTTCATCGTCACCGCTGCCAATGCGACCCAGTCAGCCGGCCTGACGCCCGACTATGCGCTCCTCGGCAAGGTGGCTCAGGGTATGGCGGTGGTGCAGCGGATCGGTGCGCTGCCGAGCACTCCCGCCGGCGACGGGAGCCCGACCCCGGCGGTCGTGATGTCGCGAGTGACGGTCAGCGTCTCGTAGCGGCGCCGCTCGGGCGGCCTCGCCACTAGGCCTGGCGAGATAGTCAAGACATCCACTAGGCCTGGCGAGATAGTCAAGACATTCCTGACTATCTCGCCACGCCCCCCGATCAGAACAGCGCCTGCTGCCCGCTGGGAACCGGAGGCTCGAGGCACTCCGGCCCGTCATAGCGGGCATCGTTGACGGCGGGCCCCACGGGGTGCAGCTCGACTTCGGAGGCAGGAAGCCCCCTGATGCCTGAGAGCAGCTCGTGCGGTGCGGCCTCCCGGCC
>CATPAX010000221.1 GCA_955652215.1 uncultured Solirubrobacteraceae bacterium
CACTGGACTGGACGGTTTTGGCGAGAAAAAACCCGCTACGGGAGCGGGCAGGCGTGGCTGGGCGGATGAGTATAGACGCCTGGCCCGCTGTCCCAGATGAGGGCTCGAGCGGCCTCGAGCGTCGGTGCCGTCTGCAGTGCGGCCCTATCCGCCGGGCCGCCACCGAGGCGCTCGAGATACCACGGATAGAACTTCCGCAAGTAGCGGGTGGCGCGCTCCTCGCCGAGGTGCTCGACGGCCCGTTCCATCACCCAGTCGAGCTCGGTCAGGATCTCCTCGGGGTCAGGGTCGCCAGATCGTCGCCCCAGCAGCTGCTCGAACAGCCAAGGGTTCCCGAGCGAGCCGCGGGCGAGTAGTACGCCCGCCGCGCCCGTCAGCTCGAAGGCGGCGACGGCCTGCTCGGCCGTCCGCAGGCCGCCGGAGACCATCACCGGGACCGGAAGCTCGGCGACCAGTTTTCGCACGAGCTCATAGTCAGGCCGGCCGGCGTGACGCTGCGAGGCATGGCGAGGGTGAATGCAGATCCCGGCCACTCCCCCATCCTCGGCCAGCCTACGCGCGACTCCCACGCCGGTGAGCTCGCCCGAGCGCTGACCGGAGCGGAGCTTTACCGTCACGGGCAGACCGCTACCTCGAGCGGCCGCGCGCGCGAGCGCGACTGCTCGGTCGGGATCGGAAAGCAGCGCCGCTCCGGCGCCGGTCTTGCAGACCTTCGCCACCGGACAGCCCATGTTCAGGTCGATCATGTCGGCGCCCGCGGCCGCGACCCGCTCGGCCGCGGAGGCCATCACGTCGGGGTCGTGGCCGAATAGCTGGACTGACACCGGATGCTCGTCGGGGTGGATCCTCAGGAGCTCCCGGCAGGTGCGTTCGTTACGGTGGTGCACGGCGAAGCTCGAGACCATCTCCGAGACGACCAGCCCCGCGCCGTAGCGCTTGGCTTGCAGGCGCACGAACCAGTTGCCGATCCCGGCGAGCGGCGCGAGGACGGCACGGTTGGCGATCTGGACCCCGCCCAGGCTCCAGCTGTCTGTAAGCGAGCTACGCACCGGATTCATGGTACGAATGGTTGACATGGACGTCGTCACATTGCTCAGACCATGGACCGAGGTCGTGTTCGACCAGGTACCGGGACTCGAGCTGTTCGACGCTCACACCCACATCGGCCAGAACGACCCCGACGGGATGCGCCAGAGTGCGGACGAGCTGCTCGGGGTCCTCGGGCAGGTGCGGGCACGGGGGGCGTTCGTCTTCCCCATGCACGAGCCCGACGGGTATCCGCCGGCCAATGACGCCGTGCTCGAGGCGGCCGGGGCCGCCGAGGGCCTGCTGATCCCGTTCTGCCGCGTTGACCCGGATGCGCACGCGGTCGCCGAAGCCGAACGCTGCTTGGACGCCGGAGCCCGCGGCATCAAGCTCCACCCCCGCGCCGAGGGGTTCACGCTCGATCATCCTGAGGTGAGCAGGCTTGTGGCTCTCGCCAACGAGCGGCGCCTACCGGTCCTCATCCATGCCGGTCGCGGGATCCCCGCACTTGGCCTTCACGCCGTCGAGCTCGCCGAGCGCTTTCCGGACGCCCGGCTGATCCTGGCCCATGCCGCGATCTGCGACCTGTCGTGGATCTGGCGGGTCGCAGCCGACCACCCCAATCTGCTGTTCGACACGGCATGGTGGCTGCCGTCAGACATGCTGACGCTGTTCTCGCTGATCCCCCCTGGGCAGATCCTGTTCGCGAGCGACGCCCCGTACGGGAACACAGCGATCTCGGCCGCGTTCCAGCTGCGCTGCGCGCTGCGGGCCGGGCTATCCGGCGAGCAGCTCAGGTCGATCGCCTCCGAGCAAGCGCTACGCGTCGCCGCCGGCGAGCCGCTCGAGCAGATGGGCCCCGCGGTCGGGGAGCGCGAGCGGGCGCCCCATGTTCTGCTCGACCGCGTCTCGGAGTTCCTGATGCTCGCCGCGATCGCCGCGTTCCGCGGCGGCGATCCGACTGAGATGCTCGCGCTTGCGCGGCTGGCCTGCGATGTGCCGGAGGAGATCGACGACGCTCCTGTGTTCGGGGCGATCCGGACCCTGATCGACGCCTACGAGGCTGACAGCGCCGCCGGCGGCGACCACCGGCGACGAGCTGCGTTCCTGATCCTCGCGGTCACGGTCGCCCGCACGCCTGAGGTCCCGATCCCGGAGATCACGTCGCTGTCTCAGGCCATTAGCTTCCGCGACGCGCCGCCAGCCTCGCCAGCAGCCCGTCGGGGTCATACACCGCTCTGAGCCCGTCGGTCGCAACACGCAGGGTGCCATCATCCAAAGGCTCGACCGAAGCCCACGAAGGACGACCGACGCCGAGCTCGACCTCGAGTCCGCTGGGGAGAGCAAACCTGCGCTCGGTGATGGCCCCCCAGGACTTCGTCTGCACCAGCCCGACGCCTCCGAGATCCTGCACCTCGATCTCTGCCGCGACGCTCACCGGTCGCGAGCTTAGGGAGCGCGGACAGGAGATACTGCGGCGATGCCCGCGAGCATCAGCCCTCCGAGCACCGACCCCGCCGGCCTCGAGCAGCTGGCGCCCCTTTGGCAGGAGCTCCACCGCCACCATCGTGAGGTGTCCGACTACACGGCGCTGGTCGAGGATCTCGCGGTGTCCTGGGAGCGCCGGCTGCGCTGGTACCGGCGCCTGCTCGGCGACGGCGCGGCGTACCTGACCGCCAGCGACGATGGCGGGCGCTTGATCGGCTACGCGGTGGTGATGCTCGAACGCGTCCCGGACGACACGTTCGAATCGGCGCAGGGGGTGGCCGAGGTCGCGACGCTTGTGGTCGCCGAGGCTCACCGGTCATCTGGGCTGGGCCAGAGACTCCTGCATGCCGCCGAGCGGCTCGCCCGTAGGAACGGTTTCGACGTGATGAAGATCTACGTGATGGCCGGCAACCGCCGCGCTCACGCGTTCTACGAGATGGCCGGGTACGCGGTGGGTGAGTACGTCCTCTACCGGCAGCTCTGAGACAGAGCTCGGAGCGCTAACCCGCGTTGCGCTGCCAGATCAGCCGCAGGCCGGTGAGGGTCAGCAGATCATCGACGTCATCGATCGCTTCGCGAACGAACGGCACCAGGACCCCTGCCAGCCCGCCCGTAGCGATCACTGTCGTGTCCGCGCCGAGCTCGGCACGCAGCCTGCGGACGATGCCGTCGACCTGCCCGGCGAACCCGTAGACGATGCCGCTGCGGATCGCGTCGACGGTTGACTTGCCGATCAGGGAGCGCGGCTCCACAAGCTCGACCTTCGGCAGCTTGGCGGCGCGATCATAGAGCGCGTCGATCGAGATCTCGGCGCCGGGAGTGATGATCCCGCCGAGGTACTCGCCGGCTGCGGAGACCACGTCGTAGGTGATCGCAGTGCCGAAGTCAACGACGACGCAGGCGCCGTCGACCCGCTCGTACGCCGCGACGGCGTTCGCGAGCCTGTCGGCGCCCACCTCGTGCGGGTTGTCGTAGCGGATCGGCATCCCGGTGCGGATCGACGGACCCACGTTCAGCATCTGGTGAGATAGGTAGCGCAGAGCCATCGCGACCCACTCTTCAGAGAGCTGCGGAACCGTGGAGGCCACGATCGAATGCCGCACGTCGCCGAACGACAGGCCCCGAAGCGCGAGTAGGTTCGAGAGCGTCGCGCCCAGCTCGTCGCCTGTCGACTCGCGGACCGTCGCGAACCGCCAGTGCTCGCGAATCGCGGGGTCACCATCGAGATCTACGACTCCGAAATGGGTCTGGGTGTTGCCTACGTCGACCACAAGCAGCATGTGCTCGGAAACCCTATCCCGGTAGCCGCAGTGGGGGCCCGGCGCGGCGGACCGCCTGCCCCTCACCGAGCGCCGCCAGCGCGGCCTCGAGACGCGTGCCGTCCGGAAGCGTGAGTCCAGCGTCGAGCTCGAGCAGCGGCACGAGCACGAAGCGGCGCGAGCGAACCTCCGGATGGGGCAGCGTCAGCCGTTCGGAGTGGTACTCGAGCGATTCGAGCAACAGCACGTCGACGTCGATCGGACGGGCGCCGTGCCTGGGGCCACCGGACTCGCGACCCAGCTGTTGCTCGAGCTGCTTGCAGGCGCCGAGCAACTCTTCCGGGCCGTGGTCGGTGCGGACCCGCAGGCAGGCGTTCAGGAAATCGCGCTGATCGAGCACGAGCCCCACCGGCTCTGTCTCGTAGATCGACGAAGACGCCAGAACCTGCACTCCGTGGGTGGGGAGCGCCGCGACTGCCTCCTGAAGATGCGCGCGGCGCCCGCCGACGTTCGAGCCGAGCCCGAGATAGCCGATACGGCCGTCCACGCTCGCGGGCTAGGCCTCGCGCCAGACCTCGACCGACACCTCGCTCACCGGCAGCGGGAGCGGCGGCTCTGGCTTGGCGGCCTTCACCCACACGGCGCGGGCGTCATAGCGGTCCAGAAGGCGCTCGGCAACGGCTGCACACAGGCGCTCGAGCGTCCTATACGAGCGCTGCTGGGAGACGAGGTTGACCGCGTCGCACACCTCGCCGTAGTCGATCGTGTCCTCGATCCGGTCGGTGACGGTGGCATCACACTGCCCGGCGTCCATGCGGATGTCGAGAAGCAGGCGCTGGCCGACCTCGCGCTCGGCGGCGCTCACGCCGATGTGGGTGAACAGCGACAGCCCGCTGATCTCGATGGTTACCTCGGGCTCGGAG
>CATPAX010000222.1 GCA_955652215.1 uncultured Solirubrobacteraceae bacterium
CCATAACATCGAGTTCGGCTGCCGGATCTGGGGCATGCGCGCCACGGACCTAAACCAGGGCGTCGTCTACGGCGCCGACACCGAGCAGACCAAGCTCGACCCCCGGCTGGCCACTCGCTTCGACTACGACGGAGTGTTCGGAACGGTGCTGAACCGGATGACGATCCAGGCGGTGCTCGGCCACCCGCTGACGGTGTACGGCAATGGGTCCCAGACCCGGGGCCTGATCAACCTCGTCGACACGGTCGAGTGCATCAGGATCGCCTCCGAGAACCCCGCCGAGCGCGGCGAGTTCCGGGTCTTCAACCAGTTCACCGAGTCGATGTCGGTGCGCCAGATAGCCGAGACGATCGTCAATAGCTATCCCGGCGAGTCCACGATCGAGCGGGTCGAGAACCCCCGCGTCGAGGCCGAGGATCACTACTACAACGCCAAGCATTCGGCGCTCGAGGAGCTCGGGTTGAAGCCAACGCTCCTCTCAACGACGCTGATCGACCACCTGTTCGATGTCGTCGAGCGTTACCGCGACCGGGTCGACCTCGCGGCGATCATGCCAACCGTGCGCTGGCGCGAGACCTCGAGCGAGCTGCCTCGGACCGGGGCCGAGCTGGCACCCGTAAAGTGAGCATCGCCGAGGAGGCGGGCGTTCGCGGCCGCCGGATCCTGGTCACGGGCGGATCCGGCTTCATCGGACGCCACGTCGTCTCCGACCTGACCGCCTCCGGCGCCCTGGTGCGCGTGGTCGATCTGAAGCCCCATCCGGACCCGGAGGTCGAGGTGATCCAGGGCGACCTCGCCGATCCGTCGGTGCTCGAGGAGGCCTTCGGGCCCGGGTGTGACGGGATCGTCCACCTGGCCGCGGTTACTTCGGTGCTGCGCTCACTCGAGCACCCTGACGCGACCTACCAGACAAACGTCGCCGCGACCCAAGCCGTGCTCGAGGCAGCCCGCGCAGCGGGAGCGCGCTCCCTGGTCTTCGCTTCGACGAACGCCGTCACCGGGCCGATGGAGGCGCCGGCGATCTCTGAGGCGGCGACGCTGCGACCGCTTACGCCTTATGGCGCGACGAAGGCCGCCGGCGAGATGTTGATGTCGGCGTACACGGCTTCGTACGGGCTCCGCTGCACACGCCTGCGGCTGACCAACGTCTACGGACCAGGGATGCAGGCCAAGGACAGCATCGTCGCGCGCCTGATGCGTGCGATCCGCCTCGGTGGGACGTTCGAGGTCTACGGCGACGGCCGGCAGGTCCGCGATTACGTCCACGCTGCCGACGTGGTCCAGGCTGTACGCCTCGCCCTCTCGGATGAGGATTGGCAAGGTCCGATGGTGATCGGCTCCGGCCAGTCGCTGTCGGTGCTCGAAGTGCTCGACGCCGTGCGCACCGTCACGGCCGCCCGGCTGCCTGTCATCCATGGCCGAGCGCGGCCCGGAGAGATGCCGGCGGTGATCGTCGATCCGAGCCGCGCCAACGCGGCGGGCTGGACTCCGAGCTACACCTTCGAGGAAGGCCTTGCCGGGGTCTGGGAGGAGTGGTCCGCGCTTGACCGCGACGCCGTTGCCGCGGGAACCGGGGCTCTGGGGCTGGCGGGCGCCGGACGAACTCCATGAGCCCCGACCACAAGCAGACGGCGGACCTCGTCCCGCCCCCAGCGAGCCCAGCCGCCGCTCCCGGTCCCGACCTCGCTGAGCTCAGGCCCGAGGAGCGCTCCGCCGCGGCGGCATTCCTGGCGGCGCACCCTCCGGCACTCGGTGCGGCGCTGGCGATCGTGATCCCAGCCTATAACGAGGAGCCATCGGTGGCGGAGGTGATCGCCGAGATCCCTGCGGAAGCGGCCGGCCTCCAGACGGAGGTGATCGTCGTTGTCGATGGCGCGAGCGACCGGACTGCCGAGGAGGCCGCGAAAGCGGGCGCGCTGGTCTGCGACGTGCCCGTCAACCGTGGCCAGGGCGCTGCGCTACGGCTCGGTTATTGGCTGGCGCGAGCCCGCGGCGCCAGCGTGATCGCGACGATCGACGCCGACGGTCAGTACGAGCCCGAGGAGCTTGGGCGCGTGGTCGAGCCGATCCTCGCCGGTCAGGCCGACTTTGTCTCGGGCTCCCGCCGGCTGGGCGCGGAGCTGACCACGGACCGCATTCGGCACCTGGGGGTGCTTGTGTTCGGAGCGGTCTTCAGCCTGATGGTCCGTCATCGCATCACGGACCCCGCGTGCGGGCTACGCGCGATGCGCGCGGACCTGACGGCGGCGGTGACTCTCGAGCAGCCGCAGTACCAGGCCTCCGAGCTGATGATCAGCGCCGCATTGAACGGCTTTCGCCTGGCGGAGGTGCCGACAACGATGCGCGACCGTGCCAGCCACGCCGGGCACACCAAGAAGGACGGGAACCTGCGCTACGGCGTCCGGTTCGCCCGGGCCGCGCTCCACACCTGGCGGCGCGACCGGAAGGCCGCGCGGACGCGGCTGCGGCCCGAGAAGATCCAGTGCTCGTAGAGGAAGAACCTCACCCCATAGAGCACTGCCAGCACCCCGAAGTAGGAGCCGGTCACAAGTAGCACCCGGATCCCGTGGCCCTCGGGAATCCCCCGGACCATGTGGTTCGTCCAGCCGGTGACGAGCGCGAGGACAAGCAGCGTCGAGCCGGAGATGATCAGGTAGGCGAAGATCTCCCTCCCGAACGCAACTCGGCCCTGAACCTTCCAGGTCCAGCGACGGTTGAGCGTCCAGTTCGGGATCGCACCGGCGAAGAACGCGATTACAGAGCACGCCGTCGTCGAGGCTCCGAGCACGTAGAGGATCGGAAAGACGACGGCGCTCGTGGCGGCGGCGAACACGGAGGAGATCGCAAACCGGGTCATCCGGCCGCGCAAGGGGTGGCGGAGCAGCGCTCTATAACGCTCTAGGAGCACGAGAGGGATGATCCTAGCGGCTCGACTGTCGACTGAACATAAGGAGCGCCGCCGGGTCAGCTAGCCTCCACAGCCGCTGTGCGCATCCCCACCGCGGCGATGAGCCTCGCGCTCGAGGACGATCTGCTGATCGAGGCAGACAACCTGGACGTGCTCGCGAAGCTTCCGGAGGGCACGTTCGATCTCATCTACATGGACCCGCCGTTCAACACCGGGCGCGCACAGGCGCGGCGCACGTTGGAAACGGTGGCGGACATCGGCGGCGATAGGGTCGGCTTTGCCGGCCGGCGTTACCGCACCTCGCTGCTCTCGACGCTCGCCTATGACGATGCATTCGGCGACTACCTTGCCTTCCTCGAACCGAGATTCGCGCGAGCGCGGGAGCTGCTGGCCTCCCATGGGACGCTGTACTTCCACATCGACTATCGGGAGGCTCACTACTGCAAGCTGTTGCTCGACGAGATCTTCGGCCGCGAAGCCTTCCTCAACGAGCTGATCTGGAGCTATGACTATGGCGCCAAGCCCCGCCGGCGCTGGCCCGCCAAGCACGACACGATCCTCGTGTATGTCCGCACCCCGGGCGGCCACCACTTCGATTGCGATGCCGTCGAGCGGGAGCCGTACATGGCGCCCAAGCTGGTGAGCGCCGAGAAGGCAGCTCGAGGCAAACGGCCGACCGACGTCTGGTTTCACACGATCGTTCCGACCAATGGGTCGGAGAAGACCGGCTATCCGACCCAGAAGCCCGAGGGAGTGTTGAGGCGCATCGTCGCTGCCTCCTCGCGCCCGGGTGGCTGGTGCCTCGATCCGTTTGCCGGGTCGGGAACGCTCGGGGTCGTCTGTAAGCAGCTCGGACGCCGCTTCGTGCTCGTCGACAGTAACCCAGAAGCGATCGAGGTCATCCGCGCGCGCCTGGGTCACGCACCAGCGGCACGAAGCGAACGGCCTCGAGCCGCTCACGCCTGACTCCGTCCGCTGTCCTCAGTATCAGTGTCAGGTGCTGGCGGCGCTCGCCAACCGGCGCAACGAGCCGTCCTCCCACGCGCAGCTGCGCCTCGAGCGCCTGCGGAACCTGGTCGCCGGTCGCCGCGGCAACGTTGATCGCGTCGAACGGCGCCAGAGCCGGGAGGCCGTCCCAGCCGTCCCCGACGAGGATCTCGACGTTCGCGAGGCCGAGGCCGCGAATCGCCTCCTCAGCGCGCGCCGCGAGCTCGGGGTGGCGTTCGATGGTCCACACGTGGTCGGCCAGGAGCGCCAGCAGGGCTGCGTGGTATCCCGATCCGGTGCCGACATCGAGGACGCGATCACGCGGGTCCGGCGCGAGCACCTCGAGCATGCGGGCGACGACGAGCGGCTGGGAGATCGTCTGGCCGCAGGCGATGGGCAGCGCAACGTTGTCATACGCCCGCGCCCGCGCGCTCTCGGGAACGAAGCGCTCGCGTGGAATCGATGCAATCGCGGCGAGCACTCGCTCGTCCGCGACCCTGGCTCGCAATCGCTGGGCCAGGACCGCTGCTTGGCTCAGACCGGCCTCGCGCCTCATCTGCCCGATTGTGCCCGGAAGCGAGCTCCGGGATGGATCGACTACTCCGTGTCTACGTCGGTGCCGCCCCAGCGCTCGATGAAATCGCCGGCCTCCAGTCCCGCCAGATCGGCCCGCAGCGTCTTCAGCAGCTTCGATGCCTCCTTGGCGGGGAGATCCCAATAAAGGATCACTTCGCCGTCATCGATCGACACGACCTCGATCCGGTCGAGGCGCTCGGGTCCCGACAGGAACGCGGGCTCGAGGCCCTGTCGCGAGACGGTCAGGTGGTAGGCACGGTTGGCCCTCATCTGGGTCCGAGCGCCAGCGTTGCACCTTCGATCGCGCCGAGACCTTCGAACATCCGCGAGCCGACCTGGATCGCCGGGAGGGAGCGAACCCCGCAGTCTCTGGCGCGCTCCCCGGCGCGCCCGAGCGACTGTGCGACCGAGCGCAGCGAGATCCCCTTCAGCACTGCCGTGGGATGCATCTCGCACGCCGCGCCGGCAAGCAGCGTCGTCGCCTCGTCGCCGAGGTCCCTGCCCGCAGCGAACTGCTGCCGGAAAGCCGCAAGCGAGAACGCAACGGCCCGCCCGACACCCTTGGCATATGTGGCGGCAAGCATCGCCCTGCGCCCTTCCGGCGGCCACTGTTCGGGCCAGCGCAGCGGCTGCAGCCTGAGCTCACGGGCGCGACGCTCGATCACCTCTCGCTCGGGCACGGGCTGCGGCACGCCGATATCGGACGCGAGCACCGGCTCCCACTCCGCAACGATCGGCAGCCCGGAGAGCATCTGCTCGGCGACGAGATAGCAGGCCGGGCTGGCAAGGTCGTAGTAGAAGACCGGCTGATCGGCTTCGGTCACCCGGTCAACCGTGAATCAGCCACCCGTCCGCAGCGCGGCCCGCCTCCATCACGGCCTCCGACAGCGTCGGATGGCCATGGATGGTGCGGGCGAGCTCGGGATATCCGCCCTCGAGCGCGCGAACGTTGACCAGCTCCTGGATCAGCTCGGTCGCCTTGGCACCGACGATGTGCCCTCCCAGAAGCTCCCCGTACTTCTTCTCGCCGACAACCTTGACCAGGCCGGTCCGGTCGCCATAAACCGTGCCGGCGCCGACCGCCCCGTACTGCACCTTGCCGATGACCACGTCGTATCCCTGCTCCCGCGCCTGAGCCTCAGTCAGCCCGAAGCTGGCGACGTTGGGGGTGCAGAACGTGGCCCGAGGAACGTCGACGTACTCGATCGGATGTGTGGCCATACCCGCGGCGTCCTCAACGGCGATCACTCCCTCGTCAGATGCCTTGTGGGCGAGCGCCGGACCGTGGACGAGATCGCCGATCGCATAGACCCCCTTCGCACTGGTGCGCATCGCCCCATCGACCTCGATCAGCCCGGCCTCGGAAAGCTTGACGCCGGCCGTGTCGAGGCCAAGGCCTTCCACGTCGGGGCCGCGCCCGGCGGCGATCACCAGCCAGTCGACCTCGCCAGAACGCTCGCCGTGGGCAAACTTGACGCTCGCGTCGGCCGTCTCGATCCCGGTGACGAGCGTCGCGGTGTGGATCTCGATGCCCTGGCGCTTGAGGCCGCGTTCGACAAGCTTCGAGATGTCTGCGTCCTCGGTGGGAAGCACTCGGTCAAGCGCCTCGAACAGCAGCACCTCCACGCCGAGCCGGGCATATGCGGAGGCGATCTCCGCGCCCGAAGCACCGGCGCCGACCACCGCCATCGTCGCCGGCAGCTCTGCAAGTGCCCAGGCCTCCTCGGTTCCGATCACCCGGCCGCCGAAGGTAGCTCCCGGGATCGGCTTCTTGACCGACCCCGTTGCCAGCACGACTGTGGTCGCCTCGATGCGGCGATCTCCGGCCGTTAGCACCCCGTCCCCGGCCAGTGCCCCCGGGGCGGCGATCACCTCGACGCCGTTCTTCTTCAGCAGCCCCGCGACGCCGCCGGTGAGCGTCTTGATGACCTTCTGGCGCCGGGCGCTGACTGCGGAGTAGTCGATCTCGGGCTCTCCGACGTTGATCCCGAACTCTCCGGCGTCACGCACCTCGGAGAGCACGTCGGCGACCCGCAGGACCGCCTTGGCGGGGATGCAGGCGTAGTTCAGGCAGCGGCCGCCGACCTGATCCTTCTCGATGACCACGGTGCGCATCCCGAGCTGCGCCGCGCGAATCGCGGCGACGTAACCGCCCGGCCCGGAGCCGATCACGGCGCAGTCAAATTTGTCTTCAGCCATACATAGCCAGCCTATCCGAAGCGATCAGCGACTCGGCGGCTGCGGCATCTGGAGGCGACTCAGGACCCGCACCAGCTTGTAGAACAGCAAGCCGCAACCCCCCACGATCGCGATCGCGACGACGAACCCGAGGAGGTTGCTCGCCCGGATCAGCAGCAACGAGAAGATCAGGATCACGAACGCGAGGATCGCCTGGAACCCGAGCACCGCCCAGTAGCGCTGCTGCCACATTCCGACCGCGCATACCAGCATCAGGACTGCGAAGAACACCACTCCGGGAGAGCTCGTCTTCGTCCCTCCGATGTCGAGCGTTCCGGCGAACACGAGCTGTAACAGATCACCCGCACCGACGAGGACGGCCAGCAGCGCCGCCACCTTGAGCGGCCAGGGGCGCTCGCCGGGCGCAAGTGGTTTCAGGGTGGCCCTGACGGCCGCGTTTCGCTCCTCGGTGCGACTCGGCGAGGTCGCGGGGGCCGGCGGGGCCGGCGGGCCCGCCGAGCGGCCGGCTGGGGGCTGGCGCTGAACGGCTCGGTGGCTGCGCTTTCGGCTACGCCGCGCCAACGCCCGACTCCGTCTGCGGAGCGACGGCGCGTCGCAGATCCCGCGCTGCGGCCAGCGGATCCGCAGCGCCAGTGAGTGCCCTGAGCACCGCGATTCGTTTTCCCCCGCCATCCCATACCGCCTGGGCGTTATCGCGCGTGATGCCGCCGATCGCGAAGAACGGCACCGTCGCGTGGTCGGCGGCGTACCGGACCAGCTCGAGCCCTACCGCGGGGCGGCCAGACTTGGTCGGCGTGGCGTGAACCGGGCCGACGCCGATGTAGTCGACCGGGAGTCCGGCCGCGCGGTCGATCTGATCGGGAGTGTGGGTGGAAAGGCCGAGGAGAAGCTCGCTCCCCACGAGCGCCCGGGCCTCGCTAGCCGGCAGGTCATCCTGGCCGATGTGAGCCCCATCAGCCCCCAGCGCGCGCGCCAAGTCGGGGCGGTCGTTGACTATGAACAGTGCCCCGTGCTCGCCACAAGTGCGTGCGAACCGCTGTGCGGCCGAGCTGATCCGCTCCTGCGACCCGTCCTTGATCCGGAGCTGAACGATGTCGACGCCGCCACGCAGCGCGGCTTCGAGGAACTCGTTGGGCTGGTCATCGCACACCAGGTAAAGGTGCGCCGCGAGCAGCCTTCGCTGTCGATCGCTCACGCTCCAAGTCTGCCAGGAGTGCCGCGCTACGATGAATCGGAACGGGAGCCCACCACGGGCTGAGAGGGCGGGTAGAAC
Organism: uncultured Solirubrobacteraceae bacterium; assembly: GCA_955652215.1. The sequence continues at coordinate 7,944 of CATPAX010000222.1, forward strand.
CTCGCCGACCGTCTGAACCTGACCCGGTTAATGCCGGCGTAGGGAGCGCAGCTTGCAGAGCCCCAGCAAACCATTTGATCTCGTCGTGACCGGCGGCGGCATCATCGGCCTGTCGATTGCCTGGCGCGCCGCCCAGCGCGGCATGCGAGTCGCCGTGCTCGAGCGCGGCAGGCCCGGCGGAGCGACGTCATGGGTGGCAGCCGGCATGCTCGCGCCGATCAGCGAGGCTGTGCTCAGCGAGCGAGCATTGCTGTCGCTCGGCCTGGCGAGCGCCGGGTGCTATCCGGCGTTCGTCGAGGAACTCGAATTCGCCTCCGGGGGGCCGTGTGGCTACCTCCGGTGCGGCACGTTGCTCGGCGCGCGCGACGCTGACGAGGCAGAGGCGCTCGAGCGTGAGCTGGCCCTACGCACGAAGCTCGGCCTTCTCGCGAGGCGTCTTCGCGCCAGCGAAGCTCGGGCCCTAGAGCCCGCCCTGGCGCCTACGTTCCGCCTCGCACTCGAGATCCCGGATGATCATGCGATCGACCCACGCTCGCTCACGGCGGCGTTGGCGAAGGCAGTTGAGAACGCGGGTGGCGAGCTTCGCGTGCGAACGAGCGCCACTGCGGTTTCGATCAGCCATGGGCGGGTCCTGGGAGTGGTCGCAGACGGCGAGCTTCTTCTCGCTGACCACATCGTGATTGCCGCGGGGTGCTGGTCTGGAGCACTACGTGGTATTCCCGACCATGCCCGCGTGCCGATCCATCCGGTCAAGGGGCAGATCCTCGAGCTTCGCGATCCCACCGGCCCGGGGCTGCTCACGCGTGTGCTGCGAATGCGCGGGGGATATGTGGTTCCCCGGGGCGACGGGCGCTATGTGCTCGGCGCGACCATGGAGGAGCGCGGGTTCGACACGACCGTCACGGCGGGTGCGTGCTTCGAGCTGCTA
>CATPAX010000223.1 GCA_955652215.1 uncultured Solirubrobacteraceae bacterium
ACATCGTGGTGGTGATCCCGACAGCGACGCTCGAGGACCACGGCTACCACCTTCCGATCGACACCGACGTTCGGCTGATCGAGACGATCTGCCGCGGCGCCGTGAGCCGTTTCAACGCGGGCGAGCAGGCGAAGGCGATGCTGTTTCCAACTGCCGTGCATGGCTACACGCCGCATCACCTCGACTTCCCGGGCACGGTCAGCCTGCGCTGGAACGTGTTCGTCGAATCGCTCCTGGATTGCGGGCGGAGTTTGTGCCGGCACGGCTTCGACCGCATCCTGATCATCAATGGCCACGGCTCGAATGCGCCGCTGGTCGACATCGCCGCGCGACTGATCAACCTCGAGCACCGCGAAGCCGTGTGCATGGCCTCGACTCTGTACCTCACGACCCCGGAGTCCACCGCGCTGATCGAGCGCGAGCGCGACAGCGGGCCCGGCGGGCTCTCTCACGCGTGTGAGCTCGAGACCTCGCTATATCTCGCGATCGCTCCGGAGCTCGTGCAGATGGACAAGGCGAGACGTGAGATCCCCGAGTGGAATGAGAACGTGTGGAACGACTGGCCGGGCGGCGGTCCACTGTCCTACTGGCCGCACTGGAGTGGGTTCTCGCACTCAGGCGTGATGGGGGATCCGACGGTTGCCACAGCAGAGAAAGGGCGGCTGTTCCTCGAGCGCGCGCAGGAGGAAGCGGCCGAGTTCATAGCCGAGGTGTCTCGTAGAACCCGGGCGCCCGGCGAGGATCGTCACCAGGAGGGGCCACATGCCCGGCGGTGAGGTGACGCTCGTCGGTCTGACCAAGCGTTTCGACGACGTCGTCGCGGTCAACTCGGTGGATCTGAACATCGCTCCGGGGGAGTTCTTCTCGCTGCTCGGCCCCTCAGGGTGCGGTAAGACGACCACGCTGCGGATGATCGCCGGGTTCGAGGCTCCGAGCTCCGGCCAGATAATGCTCGACGGCAGTGATGTCGCCGGCGTTCCCGCGTTCAAGCGGAACGTCAACACCGTGTTCCAGAGCTACGCGCTGTTTCCCCATCTCAAGGTGTTCGACAACGTCGCGTTCGGGCTGCGACGCGCTCGGGCAGGCAAGGGCGAGATCCGCCAGCGCGTGGCCGATGCCCTCGCGCAGGTCGAGTTGACCGGGCTCGAGCGTCGCAAGCCCGCGCAGCTGTCCGGCGGCCAGCAGCAGCGCGTGGCCCTCGCTCGGGTGCTGGTCCTGCGCCCCGCCGTGGTGCTGCTCGACGAGCCGCTCGGGGCCCTCGACGCCAAGATCCGCAGGACGCTTCAGATCGAGCTCAAGGCGCTGCAGGAGCAGGTCGGACTGACATTCATCTACGTCACGCACGACCAGGAGGAGGCGCTCACGATGAGCGACCGGCTGGCGGTTATGAACGCCGGGAAGGTGGAGCAGCTCGGCCCCCCGCGAGAGGTCTACGAGCAGCCGAAGACCACGTTCGTCGCCGACTTCCTGGGGATCTCGAACCTGATGAGTGGCCTCGCGGAAGGCAGCGACGGACAGCACTGCCGGGTACGGATCGCCGATCACGCCCTGCGGGCCGCACAGGGCGAAAGCGAGGTTCGCGGGGCGACGAAGGTGCTGATCCGCCCCGAGCGAGTTCGGCTGGAGCCCCATGGATCCGCCAGCGAGAACCGGCTCCCCGGAATCGTCGAGCGAGTCGTCTATCGAGGCGCCTCGAATCAAGTCTTCATCCGGCTCGCGAACGGCGAGTCAGTTCAAGCAGTGGTGCAGAACACTGGCGAAGGGACCGACTACGTGAGCGGCGACCCAGTCCTCGCGCATCTCCCACCTCAAGCGTTGCGGGTGCTCGTCGACACGGGGACCGCGCCGTTCGAGGACACGGGAGGCCAGCAAGCCGTGCAGGCGGCACCGACCGCGATCGGTACATAGTCCACACAGGAGGAGCCATGAGAGATATCAACCGCCGCGATTTTCTGTCCACCGGAGCTGCGCTCGGGGGCGCGGCGCTGCTCGGCGCCTGCGGCTCCAGCAGCAGCTCGGGCTCGGCCGCGAAGACGACGCCGCTCAGTCAGCGGCCGCCGATCGCCAAGGAGCCCGGCAAGCTGTCGATCCTCGAATGGGGCGGCTACGAGGCGGGCGGAACGGCCGCGCAGACCTCGGGCCTGACGGCCGGGACGGATTACACGAAGGAGTTCGGCAAACACTCGACCGTCTACACGTACATCGTCAACGACGACCAGTCGTTGAACAAGGCCGCGACCGGGGGCCCGTTCGACATCATGCATCCCTGCAACGAGATGCTCCCGAGCTTCGTCTCGCAGGGACTGATCCAGCCGTGGGACACCAGCCTGCTCCCGAGCTTCAAGAACCTCAACCCGTTCCTGGTCAACAAGGGCCAGGTCAACGGCAAGCAGTACATGATCCCGTGGGACTGGGGCTACGCCAGCCTGCTCTACCGCACCGACAAGATCGACCCGGCCGACGCGACGGGCTGGGAGCTCGCGTGGAACCCGAAATACAAGGGGCGGATCTCGCTGTGGAACGGAGCTGCCTCGAACATGGAGGTAGCCGCGCTGAAGCTCGGCTACCCCGGTCAGCACATGGACCACATGACCGCTGATCAGATCGCCAAGGCCAAGACCACGCTGATCGCGCAGAAGCCGCTGAACAAGTTCTACTGGTCAAGCGAATATGGCCAGATGCAGCCGGCGTTCAAGGCGGGTGACATCTGGATCGCCTACACCTGGCAGGACGCGTACGTGGCGATGAAAGCCGCCGGGCTGAAGGTCGCTTATCTGAATCCGAGCCAGGGGAAGCTCAGCTGGTTCTGCGGATATGTGCTCGGAGCCCAGACGAAGAACTACTTCCACTCCCATAAGTACGTGGAGTCGTTCATCAACCACAAGGCGTGCGTGCAGATGACCAACCTCTTCTACTACGGGACCGCCGATAAGACGATCACGGCGTCGGAGATCAAGGACCCGCACCTCGCCAAGCAGCTGAACGTCGGTAACCCGACAGCGATCGAGGCCTCGGATGTCCACCTGCAGTCCTACGAGCCGAGCCGCCCGCAGTACGAGCTGGCGTGGCAGGAGGTGCTCGCAAGCTAGCTGAGGTGCAGCGGTGCGGAGCCGGAGCTCCGCACCGCCCGCCGCCATGCCCATGGCCGCAACGAGCGCGACCCCCTCAATCCCGCGAACGAGCCGCTGGCCGGCCTGGCTCAGCTCGCGCTCGTTCGCGCGCTTCATCACTGCAGCGACCCCGGCGCTGTATGTACTGCTGATCCTGATCGGCCCAGTCGTCCTGATCGCGCTCTACAGCTTTGGGCTGTTGACCAACATCGCCGGCACGCACACTGCGTTCTCGACGGCGGACTGGAAGGACTTCCTTACCGGTGCCGGCAACCCGTTTCGCAGCCGCTTCTTCACCTCGCTGGAAGTGACGCTGTTCGTGTCGGCGGTTGCGGTACTCGGTGCATATCCGCTGGCCTATTTCCTGGCCTTCGTAGCGCGGCGCCATCGGTACACGATCTTGCTGGTGGTGCTCGCGCCGTTCTTCACCAGTTACCTGTTGCGAGTGATCGCGTGGCAGGTGATCCTCTCCAACGACGGCGTCATCAACTCACTGCTTTGGCAGTTGCATCTGCGAGCGCACGGCAACGCGATCAGCTGGCTGATCTACTCGAAGTTCTCGGTCGCGCTGGTGCTGTTCTACGCGTGGGTGCCGTTCGTCGCGCTGCCGATCTTCGTGGTACTCGACAACCTCGACCGTCGCCTGATCGACGCCGCCAACGATCTGGGAGCCGGTCGCCTCAGCACGTTCTTCCGGGTGACGCTGCCGCTCAGCATGACGGTCTTGATCTCTGTGTTCGTGTTCTTGATTATACCGACCACCGGAGAGTTCATCGCGCCGCTGCTGGTGGGCGGCCCGAGCAGCCAGCTGTTCGGCAACTCGATCCAAGCGTTCTTCGGCGACACGCCGGATTGGACCTACGGTTCGGTACTGGCGATCTCGCTGGTTCTCGTGGTGCTGGTGCTGCTCGCGGTGTTCGGACGCTTCATCGGTCGCGACCTGACCGAGAGCGCAACGGCATGAACTCGATCGGACGTCTCGGCAAGGGGCTCCTGTCGAGCTATTTCGTGCTGCTCGTCATCTTCCTGTACGCACCGCTGGTGGTGCTCGTGGTGTTCGCGTTCAACAGCGGCACGATCCCGTCGCTGCCGATCAAGAGCTTCTCGACGAAGTGGTTCAGCGCCGCGTTCTCCGACACCACTCTGACCTCCGCGCTCGCGCGCAGTGCCCTGATTGCGGCCGTCAACGGGCTGGCGGCGACGCTGCTTGGCACGATGGCCGCGGTGAGCCTCGCGCGCAAGCGCCTGCCGCTGCGCGGAGTCCTCGTCACGCTGCTGCTGCTGCCGCTGGTCGTCCCGTACATCGTGCTTGCGGTCGGGCTCGTGGTGTTACTGCACTCGTTCGGGATCACCACGTCGCTGGCGGCCATCGTGGCCGGGCATGTCGTGCTCTCGCTTCCCTATAGCGCGCTGGTGATCCTTCCGCGCTTGCGGACTCTCGATGAGTCGATCGTCGAGGCGGCCGCTGACCTCGGCGCGTCAGATTTCAAGGCGTTCCTGCTGATCACCCTGCCGCTATTGACGCCTGCTCTGTTCTCCAGCTTCCTGATCGCGTTCACGATCAGCTTCGACGAGTTCGCGATTGCCTCGTTCCTGGCCCCGCCTGGGTCCCCGACCTACCCGGTGTTGCTCTACGCCAGCTCTCGCACCCCGGCGCTGCTGCCAGAGGTGATCGCGATCGGCTCAGTCGTGATCGCCCTGTCCATGCTGATCATCGTCGGCGCCGAGGTAGCGAGACGCTGGGCTGAGCGGCGGATCGAGGCGACCGTGCATCCCACCGTGCTGGCGGGATGAGTGGCCGGCTGGCGGCGGTTCTCCTCGCTGGTGGCGCACTTGTGGCCGGGTGCGGCGGATCGCAGGCGAGCGCCCCGCCGACGCTGCCGCCCAGCGCGGTCCCGTACCTTCCAAGTTCGCTGAAGTCCCTCAGCGCGGGAAGCCTGGCCCGCGAGATGCAGGCTCCGGCGCTGACAGGCGAGCTGGGCACGTGGGGCTTCGAGGCCGCCTCCGATCGGTATTTCCAGGGGGAGTCACGGCGCCTGCAGGTGGTCGACTCGCGCACGCTTCGCTTCGGCCGGGTGGGCGGGGCTGTGGCCTATGTCGGGTTCGTGCGCTCCCACGTAGCGGCGATCGTGGGTTCCTTTCCGGTGCTGAGGCCGCTCGTGTCTGGGGGACGGAGCGGGTTCGTTGCGGTCGCTCAGGAGTGCCAGTGCCATCTCGCCAACCCGGCGTTTCTGGCGGTGCTGGCACGCGGGCGGGTCGTGACGTGGCTCGAGATCAACGGACCCGGCGCGGATAAGCGCCAGTTGGTCCGTCTGCTTGCCGGCGCGCCTTAGACGACGGGGCGGGCGACGACATGTCGTGGCTCGCGACCCTCGAGAACGGCGGCCACCGCCTCGCCCGCCAGCCGGTAGGGCGCGTGCTCTGAGTCCGGCGAAAACCACGCCGAGTGGGGGGTGACGATCGTCCGCGGCCAGCGCAGCGCGGGCTCGTCGTCGCCGGGCGGTTCGCACGGCAGGACGTCGAGTCCGCAGCCGCCGAGGTGTCCGCTGATCAGGGCCGCGCCGAGCGCCTCATGGTCGACCAGTGCCGCGCGCGAGCAGTTGACCAGGTAGGACCCTGGGCGCATAATCGCGAGCTCGCGTTCCCCAATCATTTCGCGACTCTCTGGAGTCAGAAGAGCATGAAGCGTGATCACGTCCGCCGCGGCCATGACCTCGTCGAGGGCCGCCATCTCGACTCCGAGGATGTCCGTGTCGCTGATGAATGGGTCGTGCGCGAGAACTCTCATCTCGAGCGCGCGGGCGCGGCGCGCGACCTCCCGTCCGATCCGCCCCAGCCCGAGAACTCCGAGCACCGAGCCGGCGATCCGGCGCGGAGGGGAGGGTGTCTGATCCCAGCCGCCCGCGCGTACCGAACGATCGAGCATCGTGATCCCCCGAAGCAGACCGAGAGCGAGGGCGATCGCGTGATCGGCGACCTCGTGATCGCAGTAGCCCGCGCAATGCGTCCCCCACACCCCTGCGGCGGCAAGCGCCTCGAGATCCAGGTGGTCATAGCCGGTGGAGGTGGTCGCGACGATACGCAGATCCGGAAGCGCCTCGCACTCCAGAGAGCCCACCGGAACCTCGGGTGGGACGAGCAAGGCAACGATGCTTGCGCCACTCGGGGCCGCATCGGCGCGCTCCACGCGGACGTCCGAGAATTCGCCGAGTGCCTGCGCCACGGGCTCGACGCCACCGGCGGGGTCGAGCAGGATCACCCGACGAGTGCTCATCGTGCCAGCGCCACCCGCCGAGAGTTCATCGTGCCAGCGCCTCGCGGCTGACCGCGTTCACCAGCTTCTCCGCGACGAGCTCCATCAGCTCGTTATCCGCGGTGGTCACGCGGACGTAGCCCGGAAGCCCGAGCTCGCTGCCCGGGCGCACCAGCAGGCCGTCGCGGGCGAGCGCTTCGGTGACCGGGAGATCGTCGGTGCCGAGGTCGACCAGCACGAAATTCGCATCGGATGGCAGGCACCTGAAGCCTGCCTCGACGAGCGGGGCGGTCAGGTGCTCGCGCGCGTCGCGCACTTGAGCTCGCCTGGCGCGAAGCAGGTCAACTCGGCGCAGGCTGGCCAGCCCGGCGGACAGAGCGGCGCGATTGACGTTGAACGGCTCGTGCACGGCGTTCAGATAGGACGCCAGCGAGGCCTCGACCAGGGCATAGCCGAGCCGCAGTCCGGCAAGGCCGAAGATCTTCGAGAACGTCCGCAGGACGATCAGCTGGCGCCCGGCATCGACATCGGCGAGCGTGTTCATCCGCCGCGCCGGATCAATGTAGTCGCCGTAGGCCTCATCGACGACGGCCACGCAACCGGGCGGCAAGGAGTCGAGGAACGCGGGCCACTCCGTGCCGTCCAGCCGCAACCCTGTGGGGTTGTTCGGGTTGCAGATCCACACCAGCTTTGCGCCGTGTTCGCGACACGCCCGTGCGATTCGCTCGAGGTCGAACGCCAGCGACGCAGTGCAGTCGACCCGATAGACCGCGGCGCCGGCGACCGAGCACGCCTGGGCGTAGAGGCCGTAGGTGGGGCGGGGTATCACGACCGGGTCGCCAGGGTCGATGAACGCGGTACACAGCGCGAGCGTCAGCGCTTGGATGCCGTGTCCGGGAACGATCTGGGCTGGAGAGGCGCCGGTCCACGCGGCCAGGGCTGCGCGGAGATCGTCGTAGCTGCCCTCCGGGTAGCTCCACGCCCCCGCTTCGACGTCCGCCGCCGTCTCCTCGATCACGCCCGGTAGCGGGCCGAACAGGCTCTCGTTCCAGTTCAAGCGCACCACCTGATCGAGACCGAGTCGGGCCTTGGTCTCAGCGCCGCTGACCCCCGGCGAGTACGCGCCGACGCCGAGCACCGAGCGACGCAGAAGCGGCTCCCAGCCGGTCATCGCGTCACCGCAAGGGTTCCCTCGAGCACGGCCTCCTCGAGTGTCCGGGGACCCAGCACGTCGCCGGCACGGACCGCGCCCGGATGGTCCTCGAGCTCTGACCACAATTCGTCCACGGGGACTCGGCCCTGAGCGAGGACCAGCGTGGCGGTCTCTGGCAGCGGTTTCGAGCGTCCCGAGAACACGTGCCTCAGCAGCGGCTCGGGACCGGCGAGCACAAGCTCGGTGTGGTGGAGAATCGGTACGCCGAGCTCGTCCAAGCGTGCCAGGTACAGGTTGCGTTGGTACTGGTGGACGGTCTCGCCGGGCGCGGGCGCGGCACAGGCGAGCGTCACCTCGATCCCGGCGCCGGCGAGGCGCTCGGCCGCGTCAAGGCCGTCCCAACCGCCTCCCCAATCCGCGACCAATGCGGGCCCGGCGACATCGTTCGGGCTGCGGATTGTGTCCCACGCATCGAACACCGAGACGGCCATGTTGGCAGGCAGCTGCGGGCGGTACGGCCGCGCCCCGCTGGCCAGAACCACCGCGTCATAACCGCCGGCAAGCTCCGCTTTGGCAGTGACTCCGAGCCGCACTTCGATGCCGGCCACTTGTAGGCGTGCCAGCGTCGAGCGCCGGTAGCGTTCCCAGAGCTCCTCGTGGGCCGGGGCCAGAGATGCGAGCCGCAGCTGGCCGCCGATGTCACCGTCGCGCTCGACCACGGTCACCACGTCACCGGCGGTGGTGGCCTGCAGTGCGGCCGCGAGGCCGGCGGGGCCGGCTCCGATCACCAGGACACGGCGCCCGCCCCTTGCTCCGGGCGGCCGGGGCGCTCCGGGAGCGGCCAGGGTTCGCTCACGCCCCGTCCGCGGGTTGACAGCACAGCCGATCGGAACGCCAGCGTGATAGTGCCCGATACACGACTGGTTACAGCCGACGCACTCGATCACCTCGCTCCCGCGCGCCCCGAAGCTCTTCACGAGCAGCTCGGGATCGGCGATCAGCGCCCGCGTCATCCCCACCAGGTCGGCGGTGCCGTCTGCCAGCACTCTCTCCGCGGCGTCGAGATCGACGATCCGCGTGGTTGCGATCAGGACAGCCTCAGGCACCGCTGAGCGGATCGCGGCCGCCGGTTCCGCGATTGCGCTCTGCTCCGTCGGAGGAGGCGGCGCGATCCAGGTCGAAGCGGCGGGATACGCCGAGTGACCCAGCGCGAGCGAGATGAAGTCGACCAATCTGGAGTCCCACAGCTCGCGCGCGATCTCCGCGCATTGCTCGCCATGCAGGCCTTCCGGGGCAAGCTCGTCGGCCGAGATTCGGACCCCGACCGCCATCGCGTGTCCCGCATTGGAGCGAACCGCCTCGAGGATCGCCCCGGCGAACCGCAACCGGCCTGGCATCGAGGAGTCGTAGCGGTCTCTGCGGCGATTGCTGACCGGGGAGAAGAACTGCGCCGGCAGGTAGCCGTGCGCCATCGAGATCTCGATGCCGTCCAGTCCTC
>CATPAX010000224.1 GCA_955652215.1 uncultured Solirubrobacteraceae bacterium
CTTTCCCCCATCGATCACGATCAGGTTTGGCAGCGCTGCAAAGCTCGCGTCGTACTCCTTGTGGTGCGGGGAGATCTCCCGCTGCTGCTCCCAGCGGGCCATCCGCCGCGACAGCACCTCCTCCATCGCCGCAAAGTCATCAGGCACCCCGTTGCCCTCGATGCCTCGGACCTTGAAGCGCCGGTAGTCGGATCTCTTCGGCGCGGCGCCCTCGAACACCACCATCGACGCCACGGTGTTGGTGCCCATCAGCGTCGAGATGTCAAAGCACTCGATCCGCAATGGGATCGTGTCGAGCCCAAGTGCCCGCTGGAGCGCATCGAGCGCCTCGACCCGCTGCTGGCGACGGCGCTCTGAGCGGAGCTTCTCCTGGTCGAGCGCGAGCTTCGCGTTTCGCTCGGCGAGCTCGAGGATCCGGCGCTTGTCGCCGCGCTCGGCCGGGCGGATCTCGACCGCCGACCCGCGGCGCTCGGCGAGCGCCTGCGCGAGCACCGGCGCCTGGCCGAGCTCGCGCTGGACCACCAGCAGCGGCGGGACCATCATCGCGCTCGTGTAGTACTGAAGGATGAACGCCTCCGCGACATCGGCGATCCCGCCACCCGCCTCGTTGTCGAGGTAGAAGCTCTGACGATCTGAGAGCACGCCATCGCGCACCTGGAAGACCTGCGCGTTGGCCTCGCCCTCGGCTACCGCGACGGCGATCGCGTCGAGCGTGCCGACGCCGTCGTTCGCGACGCGCTGGCGCTCGAGCAGCGACTTGACCGCGCGCAGGCGGTTTCGCTCCCGGGCGGCGTCCTCGAAGCGCTGCTCGGCGGCAGCCTCGCGCATCGAGCGCTCGAGGCTGCGCTCGATCTCGCGGTAGCGCCCGGACAGAAAGTCGATCACCCCATCGATCCCCCGCCGGTACGCCTCACGGCTGACGTACCCGACACAAGGAGCCTCGCACCGCTTGATGTAGTAATCCAGGCATGGCGAGCCGCTGCGCCGGCCGGGCTCGCGGCCCTCGCAGGAGCGGAACATGAACACCTTGCCGAGGACCTCGAGCGTCGAGCGGACCCGCTTGGCGTTGCTGTAGGGGCCGAAGTAGGCCCGGTCTCGGCGGTGGCGCTCGCGGGTGAAGTACACCCGCGGGAAGTCCTCATCGAGCGAGATGGCGATGTAGGGATAGGACTTGTCGTCGCGCAGGCGGATGTTGAAGCGCGGCTTGTACTGCTTGATGAAGTTCTGCTCCGCGAGCAGTGCTTCTGACTCGGTGTGGACGACCAGCGCCTCGACGTGGTCGATCATCTCGACGAGGTCGCTGCCACCTCTGGTGCTGGGATTCGAGAAGTGCGAGGCGACGCGCTTGCGGATCGACTTCGCCTTACCCACGTAGATCACCTTGCCGCGGCTGTCGCGGAACAGGTACACGCCGGGCTGGTCGGGGAGCTTCTCAGGCTTCGTGGTCATCCAGGAACGAGGATAGGCACGACCAGGCGCCTGACGTTTAGGACGATATGTGTCCGAAACGTAAGGGAGCGTCCGGAAATTAGTTGACGGAGCTGACGAGTGGCTAGGCGTGGCTGGCGGGTGGCGGCGAACCAAGTCGTACTGGTGGTCCGGCGGGTTCGCCGCCGCCCGTCAGACGCGTCCAGACGCCCTCAGAACGTCAGATAATTTCCGGACACTGCCTTAGCCGGATCAGGGCACGGCGAGGGTCAGCAACAGGCCGACGAGGGCAACCCCAAGGCCGACGATCGCCACACCCTCGCCGGGGCCCGCCATCGGCATGGTGGGAACCTGGATCGCGGCCTGGAAGAAAGCCGCGCGATTTGTCGGAGGGACGTTCAGCGCGTGGACCACGAACGCGAGCGCGACGCCCGAGGCCGCCACGGTTACCAGCCGCGCCCGGCGGCGTCCCACAAACGCGACGATCGGCAGTGCGACGGCCAGCACCGCGAGGAGGACATCGGCGGCCGAATAGACCTGCCATCCGGTCGGGTTCCGCGGGACTCCTGCGAGCACCGGCGAGGACCCCCACTGCGCCAGGACGGCCTTTGAGAACTGGTGGCTCCAAATCAAGAACAGCGACCCGAACAGCAGCAGCGCACCGACGATGACCATCGCCACGCCGGCCAGCCTGAGTCGTCTCACTAATACCGACGCGCTGACCAGATCACCGCGAACGCCGCATACGCCGACCCGGCGATCAGCACCAGCCATGCGACCGAGCCAACAGAGCTCGCCCACAGCTTGTGGGTGCCGGTCAGAGTAAGCGTCGCGACACCGGCAGCGAGATACAAGATCAATCGACGCCGGTCCCCGAGCGAGTACAGCGAGATCCGGTTCTGACGATATTGAATCGTCGCGATCCACCCCAGCCCGGCGAGGAACGTCAGGGCCACAGCTTGAGTGAGGACCGCGGCGGCCGGACCGCCGCCAGGGACCACGACCACCAGCGCCGCGATCACCGCGATGATCGCAACGTTCCGAAGCGTTGTCATGCGTCCCGTCACAGACTCACCAGATCACGCTCGGGTGCCACCGCGCGAGCGTCTTTCGTGGCCTCGGTCTGCGCCGGCGCGGGCGCCGTGGCCGCGGTCTGGGTCGGCGCGGGCGCCGCGGTCTCGGCGAGCGGCTCGACCGGCTCTGCAGCGAAGCGGTAGCCGACGCCGAAGTGGGTGTGGAGGTAGCGCCATCCGCTCGAGACCCGCTCGAGCTTCTGGCGGAGCTTTCGGACGAACACGTCGACCGAGCGATCGCCGCGGACCATCGTGTAGCCCCACACGCGCTGGTAGATCTCCTCGCGCTCGAGCACCCGGCCGTCGGCTTGCGCGAGATGGCGAAGCAGCTCGAACTCCTTACGTGACAGACCAGCGCTGCGCTCACCGACGTAGGCATCGAAGCGGTCTGCACGGATCTCCAGCTCGCCGGCGAGAACCGCAGCGTCGTCGGCGGGAAGCTCCCCGGCCCGGCGCCGCCTGAGGACCGCCTCGATCCTCGCCACAAGCTCCTCCGGATGGCAAGGCTTGGCGATCCAGTCATCCCCACCGCCGCGCAGCACCCGGACGCGCTCCGCGACCGGGGCAGGAGGTCCGCAGGCGATCAGAGCCAGGCCGGGCAGCGCCTCGGCCACGCGCTCGAAGTACGGCAAGCCGGTAAGCGCGAGATTGACGACCAGAACGTGAATCCGCATCGCGGCGAGCTCTTGCATGCCGGCCGGATAGCCGATCAGGTCCCAGCTCCACCCGAGCGCCTCGAAGCGCCGCTCGAGGACCTTGAGCAGACCGCTGTCATCGTCGATCAGAGCGACACGCACCCGAGCCAGCATGAGCTCCAGTGTAGAGACGCCCCTGGACGCGGCCCGCCGGTCAGCACGATCAGCCGGCAGTCCGCTCCCAGCGCGCATAGAGCTCGTCGACCGCCGCCTTGGCCGCGTGATGGCGCGCGGTCGAGCGTGCGGTCTGCTGAGACGTGGCCCATGCCGCAGGGTCGGCCAGCTCCTCCTCGACTGCGCGCAGCGCAGCCTCTGCCTCCTCGATCTGCTGCTCGATCCGTCGCTGGTCAGGAGTGGAGCGGGCGTTTCCCCGACCCACCGGCGTTGCCGTGGCGGGACGCTGACGGCGGGGGCGGGGCTTGGCGGCCGCCGCCCGGGTTCGCTCGCGCTGGCGCTCCTCGCGCACGCGCACATATTCGGGCCATCCGCCGAGATGGCTCTCGAGCGCCCCGTCCTCGAACGCGAC
>CATPAX010000225.1 GCA_955652215.1 uncultured Solirubrobacteraceae bacterium
GAGGATCGGCGTAGCGCAACCGATTGAATTCGAGCGGCAGCGGAGCGCTTGCGGAGCGGCCCGCGAGTCGGACCGTTCCGCCCAGCGGCAGGGGCTCGGATCGGACGGCCCCGTTGGTCGGCGGGGTGGGGAGATGGACCACCGCGCCACGCTTTCGGCCCCGAGCCACAGTCAGCGCGCCGACAAGCGCGAGCACCAACCCCGCGGCGACCAGGATCACGGACACGCCACTGAGCCCGATCGGACTGCCCCCGTGCGCCGGCCGGACGGGCGCCGCGCGTCGGGACCGAGGCGTCGCGCGTGGGGACCGAGGCACCGTGGACGGTGCCGTCTGATGCGTGACCGTTTGCCCGCTGGGGTTCAGCGGAAAGCTGTTGAGTAGCTGGACCGGTACGCGCACGTGGGGGGGAGTCGAGCCAATTGCCGACGAAGCCCCCGCACACACGGCGATCACGCCGACGGTGACAGCGAGTGCGGCGACGCGGGCGCGAGTGAGGCGAGGTGAGATCACCGGATCACGACCGGAGTGCCGACCGGCATCAGCTTGGCGAGCCGCGTGATGTCGGAATTGCGCATCCGGATGCAGCCGTGCGAGATCGCCCCAGGGATCAGGCGCGGCTGGTTGGTCCCATGAATCCCGATATAGCCCCCGGCGGGCCAATCAGTGAGCACCGCGGAACGCGCGCTCGTGCCGAAGGCGATCGGGCCATACACGGGGCTGCGGAAACGGGTCAGCACGTCGCGGATGTAGAAGGTGCCAACCGGAGTCGGAGAGCTCCGCCGGCCCACTCCCACCGGGGCGCTGAACACCACCGCGCCGTCGCGGAAGAGGGTCGCGCGGAAATGCGCCCGGTCGATGACCAGGTCCGTGTCGAGCTCCACGGACGCGCCCAGCGCCGACTGCGGGACCCATCCGGTCCTGCCGTTCGGAAGGCTCGCGAGCGCTACCCGCTGCCACAGCCCGGTGCGTCTGAGCCGGACCGGCCCAAGGAGCTCGAGAATGTTTGCGGTGCGCTCAGGGGTGCGGGTGGAGATCCGCGCGAGCACTCGGCCGTTCGGCGAGGGGGTCGCCCGAGCGACTGCGGGGCCCCGAACGGCGGCCCAGCGGGAGGCTCCTTTCAGCTTTGCCAGCACGAGCGGGCGAGCGACCATGACAGCCAGCGGCGGGGATGGGAGCACAATCGCCGGTTCGCCCAAGCGCCCACGGGGTGCGAACAGCAAGACGACCAGCACCGACGCTGTGATTAGAATCGCTGCCCGGGCGAGGGCCGGCCACATCAACCCGTGAATTTCGGAGATCGATGGGCAGCTGTCTGCACCGGGTTGACGACGAAGTGCGTCGACGCTACAAGCGCGTCGACCCGGCTTGGCGCCAGAGGCTGGTCGAACGCCGTCGCCGCCGGCAGCACACCCGCGAGCCGTCTGATCCAGGCAGCGTGCCGCGCCTCGACGGAGTGGATCGAGATCGCGGCCATCAGATAGACCGGTGAGCTCACGTGCGGAGCCTGGTACTTGTAGGCCGCCACCGCGAGGTCCTCGAAGGCCACCGCAGTGCGGCGAAAGCCGTTCGGATCCTGCGTCACGCCCTGAAAGTCGAAGGTCGGGGGCTTGATCGCCGAGCTTCCAAGCACCTTGCGAAAGGCGGCGACGTGGGCCCGTTCGTGCGCGCCCACGACCCGTGCCTGTGTGGCCAGCGGCCCGTGCAGCGCGCCAAGTCTCTCCGCCTCCGTGTAGAACGCGGCCTGGAGGTACTCGAGACCGAGTGCGTAATTGAGGATCGCCACATCCGCGCGAGCAGCGTTGCTCGCGAGAGCGCCGGCCGGACGAGCCAGGGCGCCGATGGCGGTGCCCCCAACGGCAAGTCCGAGCAGCCCGCGTCGAGTCGTCCTCAGGGCGCCCGCCGTCTCGGCCAGGACACCGTCGCGGTCGAACGCAGCCGCCGCCCCCAATAGCTCCTGATCAGCCAATGCTCACCCCCGCGCTCTTCAAGCGCGCCTGCACCTGGGCCACGCTCGCCGGGAGATCTGTGGCCTCAGGGGCGGGTGTGAGACCCAGGAGGTCTCTTGCCCAGGACGCGTGCCGGGCCTCCACCGAGACGATCTCGGCCGCCTGCGCGAGCACGGGCTTGCTCACGTTTGCCGCCTGCCCGTTGTACAGCGCGACGCCCAGGTCCTCGAGCGTTACCGCGAGCTGCTGGAATGCGCGCAGGTCAGCGGGGCGATGCGAGAGCCGGAGTCTGATCGGCTTCGCTGCGTTGCCGAGAGCGTGACGGAGGAAGGCTACGTGCGCGCGCTCATGTTCCTCGACGACCTGAGCGAACTGCAGCCATTCGCCCTGAAGCGAGAGTGTCCGTAGCGCATCGGCGTAGAACGCCGCTTGCAGTTGCTCAAACGCCAGAGCGAAGTTCAGGACCGCGACGTCCTGGTGCCCCGGCGCCGCCGAGTTCGCCCGCGACGCAAAGCCCCCGGCGAGTATCGCGCCCGAGGCCAAGCCCGCGGCACCCGTGAGCCCTCGTTGAATCCACTGTTCTCGGGTCGCGCCCGCGGTTCGACCTTCGGTCGACCGCTCTTGCGCGACGCCCTCGCCGGCCGGAGTAAGCATCCGGCCAGATTTTAGTACGAATTGACAGCTTTTGCGACAGTTGGTGATTTTCAGGGAAGTTTCGCGATCTCATCGAGCCTTCCGACGATTTGATCGGCGTAGCGGATGAACGGCTCGTAGTCGAAGATCGCATCGAGGTCGAGGCCCTCCCCCGCGGGATCGGCGGCTAACAGCTCCCGCAGCGGCCGCCGCCCGTCGATCGCCTGCTGCGCCAGTCGCTGCACGACTCGGTAGGCGTCGTCTCGGCTCGAGCCGCCCTGCACCAGCGCAAGCAGCACCCTCTGCGAGAACAGCGCTCCGTGCGTGAGCTCGAGGTTCTCGCGCATGCGCGTCTCGTTGACGACCAACCCCCGTACCAGTGCGAGCATCCGGCGCTGGATGTGGTCGAGCAATGTCGTCGAGTCGGGAAGGATGATCCGCTCCACCGAGGAGTGCGAGATGTCGCGCTCGTGCCACAGCGCCACGTCCTCAACCGCGGCATGGGCGTTCGCGCGAAGCACGCGTGCGAGACCGGCGACCTGCTCTGACTTGATCGGGTTGCGCTTGTGCGGCATGGCGCTCGAGCCCTTCTGTCCGGCGCGGAATGGCTCCTGGACCTCCCCAACCTCGGTGCGAGCGAGGTGGCGAAACTCGATCGCGAGGCGCTCGAGGCCGGCGCCGGCGAGCGCGATCGCCTGAAGCAGCTCGGCATGGCGGTCCCGCGGAACCACCTGCGTCGATACGGGCTCACGCGGGAGTGCGAGGCGGGCAAGCACTCGCTCCTCGAACTCGGGCGAGGTCGCCGAGTAGGTGCCGACGGCGCCGGAGATCGAGCCGACGATCGCCTGGGAGAACGCGCGCTCGAGGCGCCTCGCGTTGCGGTCCGCCTCGAAGGCGAACCCGGCCAGCTTGATCCCAAAGGTCGTCGGCTCGGCATGAACCCCATGGGTGCGGCCGACGCACAGCGTCCGGACGTGCCGGCGGGCCTGGGCGGCAAGCTCGGTGACGAGCGCCTGAGAGTCCGGGAGAACAAGCTCGGCGACGCGGCGCAGCTGGAGTGCCAGTCCCGTGTCCAGCACGTCGCTCGAGGTCAGGCCGAGGTGGATCCAGCGCCCTGCCGGGCCCGCAGAGGCCGCGACTACGTCGACGAACGCGGCGGTGTCGTGCTCGGTGACCCGCTCGCGCTCGGCGATCGCCTGGACGCTGAGGGTGGCTGCGCGGATCGCCTCGAGATCTGCCTCGGTGGGGCCTTCGAGCTCCTCGCAGGCCGCGACCTCGACCTGGCGCATCGCTTCGAAGTGCGCGTCCTCAGACCATGCTTCGGCCAGCTCTGCTCGCGTGTAGCGTGCGATCACACGAGCGATTATGTCCGCCAGATCAGTTCGGGCGCGGGCTGGCGCGGGGGACAGCTCGGGGCGACTCAGGGGTAGCCGAAGTAGGCCGTGGCGCTTCGGGCCTGATTCATCGTCACCGTACAGGTGACTCCCGAGAACCAGTCACATCCCTCCCAATAGTAGAAATATGACCCGGCGTCCGGAGTGGCAGTCAACGTGACTGTGGTGCCGGCGGAGAAGTTTGCGGTACACGACAAAGAGGGACAATTGATCCCTGCCGGCGGTCAACCACCCGCGAGCTGCACGCCCTTGACGACCAGGAGGACGACCGCAAGTAGCAGGTAGCCCTCCATCGTCAGCATCGCCCACTTGCGCGCTGCCGACGCCGGAGGCCGGGCCAGGAGCGCGAGTGGCGGCATGGTCCACTGCTCCTTCGGGACGCGATAGGACACCTCAGGGACCCTGCTCTTGCCCCGCCGGCCGCGTGAGCGGGCCAGCACCGCACCGAACGCCAGCAAACCCGCCGTCATCAGGGCCCCTCCGATCAACGCGAACCTGGTGACGTTCAGGCGGGGGAAGATCGTCGTCGCCATCAGGATCATCGACAGGAGCACCAGGACGGCCACAATCACTGTCGCGAGCACGTTCAGCCACGACGGATTGCGCCACGGGCCGAGCACCTCGCGGTCGTTGCACAACAGCAGCAGGAACATGCTCGCGCTCGGCAGCAGCACGCCGGCAAGCGCCTGCACGACCTCGGTGATCAGCCCGAGGGGGGCGCCGGGGATCAGCACGATCGCGGCAGCCCCGACGATCACCAGCGAGAACAGGGCATAGAACCCTTTGGCCTCTCTGAAGCTTCGATGCAGCGAGCTCTTGACGCCGGTGATGTCGCCGAAGGCGTAGCTCGTGGAGAGCGTAAGCGCCCCAGCCCCAATCAGCGAGGCGTTCAGCAGCACGAGAGAATAGAACGCTCCGGCAGTCGATCCAAGCGTGTGGTCGAGCCCAGCCGCCGTGACGCCGGCGTCCTTGAAGTGTCCGGCATAGGAAGTGCCCGCGAACGCGAACGCCGACACGCTCACCAGGATGGCCGCGCCGATGACAACGACGATTGCCCCGATCCACGTGTCGAGCCGCTCGTAGTTGATCCACCGAGGGGTAATCCGCTTGTCGATCACGTTGGACTGCTGGAAGAACAGCTGCCATGGGGCGACGGTGGTGCCGACGATCGCGATGATCAGCAATACCGACGTTGAGGTAACGCCGCCCTGGATGCCGGGGACAAAGAAATCGTGGAGGATCGGGGCGGCGTGGGGATGGGCGAAGAAGAACAGCGGCACCATCAACACGTTGGCGAACACGAACACGAACATCGCGCGCTCCCACGAGCGGAAGCTGCCGCTCGAGGTGATAGCCACCAGTGCCACCGCTGCGATCGGGACCGCGACGTATTTCGAGACCCCGAAGTACCCGAGCGCGAGACTCACTCCGATGAACTCCGTGACAACGGTGAGGAAGTTCAGGACGAACAGGTCGATCACCGAGAACCACCCCCAGAAGGGGCCGAAGCGCTCCTTGATCAGGCGGGCGTGACCGACGCCGGTGACGGCGCCGAGTCGGACGACCATCTCCTGGTTGACCACCAGTACCGGGATCAGGAGCAGCAGGACCCACAGCAGGCTGGTGCCGTAGTTCTGGCCAGCCTGCGAGTAGGTGGCGACGCCGCCCGCGTCATTGTCGCCGACCATCACGATCAGGCCGGGGCCGATGATCGCCAGCAGCGCGAGTGCCCTCGAGCGCAGGCTGCGGTGAGCTTCCTCGTGCTGGCGGATCGTGCCGAACGCGCCCTTGATGTCGCCGACGTGAGCCGAATCGAGCACCGCCCGCTCGCGCGGGGAGGCAGGCGGAGCTGGAGGTGGTGCCGGCGGCACGCCGGTTGACGGATTGCTCGCCATCTCTCGCAACCTCCTTTCTACGGACCCGCCGCTGCCGCGGCCGGCCGGAGGTCGCTTAGGTTCCCGGCTTAGCGCCTGGGATGCGAAGCGACGCCCACGACACCGGCCGCGAGCCAGCTACTTCGCGGGAGTTCGTCGTTCTCTGAAAACGTGTCGTGGATCATCGTCGTCATAGGCTGAAGGTGCCGCTACAGCGGCACATTCAGACTAGCAAGCCGATCCCGATCTGAACAGGCTCGGCGCTTTCAGCTGCGCGCGCCTGCGGCGCGCCTCCGCCAATCCTCAGGCAGCAGCAGTTCGAGGATGTCGTCGACCATGATGACCCCTTCGGGCCGGCCATCGCCGTCGAGCACCGGCAAGGCGATCAGGTTCCAGTCGCTCATCAGCGTGGCCACCTCGGGCACGTCGGTCTCGGCAACTACCGCCGGCGTGCGCTCGTCGATGAGATCACCAAGGCGCGCCTCCGGGTCGGACTGAATCAGACCGGCGAGCGACACCGAGCCGACGAACATGCCCCCCTCGTCGACTACACACACGATCGATGCCTGCTGAGGCCCGAGCTCACTCGAGCGGATGCGTGCGATCGCCTCGCGCGCTGATGCATCGGCCGGAGCCGAGACGAAGTCGGGATCCATCAGCCCCCCGGCGGTTGAGGGGTTGTGGCCGAGGATCGCGGTGATCTTCCGCTGATCATCGGGCGGCATCAGGTTCAGGATCGGGAGCCGCCGGTCCTGATCGAGCTCGAGCAGCAGATCCGCGGCGTCGTCGCTGGCCATCCTCGAGAGCAAGGCCGCGGCCTGCTCGTCGGAGCGCTCTTTCAGGAACTCGACCTGGTGCTCGTCGTCCAGCTCTTCGAACACATCGGCCTCGAGCTCCTCATCCTCACGGACGGCATCGAGGATCTCCTCGCCCTCCTCGTGCGATGCGGCCTCGACGAGATCGGCGATCTGGGCAGGGTGAAGCCGAGCCAGCCGGCGCGCGGTGAGCTTCATCCGCAGGGTCGGGACATGGCCTCCGAATGGCTCCATGTCCTCCCACGCCACGAACTGCACGGGCGGTGCGTCGTGATTTCGGAAACGTCGCGGCACCAGTCGCCGCAGACGCGCCCGGTAGCTGGGATCGATCCCGACGACCCGCCAGCTCCCATCTTCCGAGCTCAGCTCAACTTCGCGCGCGGTGACAAGCAGCGCGGTGTCGGTATTGATCATGCTGCGATTGAGAAGGTCGGCGCGGAGCAGGAGCTCACCCGGCCGGCGCTCGAACTGCCCGAGGTTCAGCTCGGTCGTCGAGGTCCGCACAGCAGCAGGCTCCATCCGCTCGATCCGCGAGCACGGCACGAACATCTCGCGGCCGCCGATCCTCGCCTTCAGGCCGATCACCGGAGGCGGGGCATCGTCCTCGGGGTCGAGCTGCGCGACCACGTCCTCGACGTGGCCGAGCCGGCCACCGCCGGAGTCGAGCAGGGAACTCCCCGCGATGGACGACAGATGAACGATCGAATTGGGTATCACCACACCCGCAAAGGAAGGCTAGATGATCATCTCGGCGTCACGCTCCGAGGATGCGCGCCGCGAGGACCGCGGCGTTGCGCGCGTTGTCGACCCCGACGCACGCGACTGGCACGCCCGGCGGCATCTGCGCGATCGCGAGCAGCGCGTCGAGACCTCCGGCCACCGACGTCCGGCTTGTGAGCGGCACGCCGATGACCGGCAGCTCTGTGTGTGCCGCCACGACTCCAGGCAGAGCCGCCGAAAGGCCGGCCCCGGCAATGATCACCCGCAGCCCGCGAAGCTTGGCGTTACGGGCGTAATCCGCCACCTTGTCGGGCTCACGATGGGCGGACATCACGCGGACCTCGCTCGTGATTCCCCGATCTGAGAGCTCCTTCTCAGCGCGCTCCATTGCGGGC
>CATPAX010000226.1 GCA_955652215.1 uncultured Solirubrobacteraceae bacterium
CCTGCTGTTGCTACTGCTGCTTCTCGCGGGCGGGGCCGCGGCGGCCTACCTGCTGACCCGGCCCGTCCTGAAGCCCGTTCCGGCGGTCGTGAACGAGAACGTGACCGCCGCTAGCGCCGTCGTGCATAACGCGGGTTTCACGGTGGCCACCATCAACGTGCAGAACGTCGCGCCGAACGGGATCGTGATCAGCGAGTATCCGCCGGCGGGGACCAAGCTGGCTCATGGGAACGCGGTGCAATTGACCGTCTCCACAGGTCCTGGCGACCGGAACGTCCCGACGGTCGCGCGGCTACCCGTCAAGCAGGCCCAGGCGGCCATCGTGCACGCCGGTCTCCGAGCAGCACGAGTGATCTCCCAGTCGAGCACCACGATCCCGGCTGGCGATGTGATCCGCACTGACCCGAACGCGGGGACTCCGATCCTTGCCGGCAGCCCTGTGACGCTGTTCGTCTCGACTGGCAGACCACTCGCCACGGTCCCTGAAGTTCGCGGCGACACGGTTGACGCGGCGAAGGCGAAGCTACGCCAAGCCGGCTTGACGTGGTCGATCACCAACGTGGTCTCGAGCACGGTCGCCCCGGGACTGGTGATCAGCGAGAGTCCAAGCGTTGGCAGCCAGCAGGCGGTGGGCGGGACAATCGGTCTGACTGTCGCGAAGGCGCCTCCGAGCGTCGCGGTACCCAACGTTACTGGGCTGAGCGCCGCTGCTGCTGCGTCCGCGCTCGTTCAAAAAGGGTTCACGGTCGCGGACCGTCCCTTCGACGTCAAGAAGCTGGCGAACCAGGGGAAGGTGCTGCGCCAGAGCCCAGGCGGAGGTGCACTCAGACAGAAGAACACCACCGTCACGATCTACGTCGGCCAGTACACGCCGACGAAGACAACCCCTACGACCCCGTGACGACGCTTCGCGTTGCGGTCCTCGGAGGCGGGCGCTCCTCCGAGCACGAGGTGTCGCTCGCCTCCGCAGCATCGGTTAGGGACGGCCTTGCCCGGGCCGGTCACGCGCCGGTTGAGATCGAGGTCGGGCGCGACGGTGTCTGGCGCCGCGACGGCGAAGCGTTCGCGCTGGAGCCGGGGCGAGGTCTGACGGACATCGACGTCGTGTTTCCGGTCCTGCACGGGCCATTCGGCGAGGACGGCACCGTTCAGGGGCTGCTCGAGTGCGTTCCGATCCCCTACGTCGGGGCTGGTGTCCTGGCATCGGCGCTGTGCATGGACAAGGTCATGTTCAAGCGGCTGATGGCGCACGCGGGGGTGCCTCAGATCGAGCATCAGGGGGTCACAAGCGGCGGCTACCACGAGGATCGGGACCGCGTCTCCAGACAGCTCGCGGAGCTGGGGTTCCCGCAGTTCGTCAAGCCCGCACGGCTCGGATCGTCTGTCGGGATCGCCCGTGTGTCGTCCGCCGAGGATCTCCCGGGCGCCCTCGAGGCGGCGTTCGAGCACGACTCGCTGGCGATCGTCGAGGCGGCTGCCACGGGCCTCGAGGTCGAGTGCTCAGTGCTCGGCAACGGCGAGCCCATCGCATCGGTGCCGGGCGAGATCATGCTCGCCGCGGGCGAGACGGGCTGGTACGACTACGAGGCCAAGTACACACCTGGCGGCATGGAGCTGATCGTGCCGGCGCGGGTTCCCGCACACGTCAGGGAGCGGATTCGCGAACTCGCGCTGAGGACCTTCCGGACGACCGGATGCTGCGGGCTGGCACGTGTGGACTTCTTCGTGATGGGTGAGGAAGTGCTGGTCAACGAGCTCAACACGATGCCCGGGTTCACCAGCACGAGCGTGTTCGCCTCGCTGTTCGAAGCCAGCGGGATCTCGTATGTCGAGCTCCTCGAGCGGCTCGTGCACCTCGCACTCGATCGGCACGAGGCCGAGCGCAGCTATAGCCACTGAACCAGACCTCGGGCCTACTTGTAGGCGTACAGCGTCACTTCGTTGATATAGACCGTCTGCGCGCCGGGGGGTAGGCTGTTTATCCAGACGAGGTACCAGCGGTACCGAGTGCCGCCCGGGTGCAGCGGAATGTTCTCGGTTGAGTGGACCAGCGGAGCCGAGCCGACGAGCGTCCAGCCGCTGAATACGTCGGGGTTGGGCTGCGTGTTGGTCGCGTAGATCTGGACCTTCCAGCCGGGCGACCGGGTAATGATCCGGATCTCGGCCGCAGCGACGCCAGGCGTCGCGTCCAGGTAAAGCCCGACACCCGCTTTGCCCAAGGTTCCGCTGTAGTAGTACTCGGTCTGCCAGGCGGTGTTCGGGTTGGCGTCAATCGCAAAGCCGACTTCGTTCGGATTCTGCGTCTTGGGCCCGCTGACCGCATCCGGGTTGTAATCGTGGGCGCAGGTATCGCAGATCGCCACCTGCTGGAGCTTCGGTGTTGGCGGACGGGCGGATAGCGTCGGCGTTCCGTGATGGACGCGGGTCGCCAGCCAGTACGCGCCACCTCCGAGCAGCGCGAGCGCCGCCCCGAGAAGCGCCGCCGACAGAAACGGATGCCTGAGCCTGAAGGGCACGCGCCGCTGCTTGCCCGACGGCAGCGTTCGCAGCACGCTCGTTACCTCACCGCTCGCGCTGCCGGCGCGCGCGGCCTCGATCGCGAGGACGTCCTCGAGGTCGGCGATCAGCTCGGCGTCGTCCCCATAGCGATCCTCGAGATGCTTGGCGGTCGCAGTTTCGAGCACGGCAGCGAGCGCGGCTGAGACCTCTGGACGCTTGCTGCGGACGTCGGGAATCTGCTCGCGAACGTGCTTCATCGCGACCGCAACCTGGTTCTCGCCCTTGAACGGGACCTCGCCGGTGAGCATCTCGTAGAGCACGATCCCGAGCGAGTAGAGATCCGACTGGCCCGTGACAGCCTGGCCGAGAGCCTGCTCGGGGGAGACGTAGTCGGTTGTCCCGAGGACGCGCCCGTCGGCAGTCAGGCCTTCCTCGTCGCGCATTCGCGCGATACCGAAGTCGGTGACCTTCGCCTGTCCCTCCTCATCGATCATGACGTTCTGCGGCTTGACGTCACGGTGCACGATGTGACGAGCGTGAGCGGCGCCGAGAGCGCGCGCGATCTCGATCGCGTAGGCGACCGCTTCGGCAATTGGCAGGCGGCCCAGCCGGCGAATCCGTTCCTTGAGCGTCTCGCCCTCGACGTACTCGAAGACGATGTACGGACGCCCGTCATCCTCCCCTGCGTCGATCACCCCGACGATGTGCGGGTGCGAGAGCTGCGCCACGGCCCGCGCCTCGCGCCTGAAGCGCTCGAGCTGATCGGAGTCGCTCGCGATCTCGCGATTCATCAGCTTGATCGCGACCTGGCGCTGTAGCGTCTCGTCGAGCGCGCGGTAGACGGTGGACATTCCGCCCGATCCGACCCTTGCCTCGAGCCGGTAGCGACCGTTCAGCGTGGTGCCGAGGATGGTGCTCATCGATCGACTCTATTTTGCGGTACGCCAGCGTCGGCCATGCTGTCTGTGTCAGGCCTCACGTCGCCAAAGTGACAGGCTCCTGGCCTATCTACCCGAGGTGGCCCGTGAATTTCGACACTAACCGTGCGTGATCGTGGATGAGTCGGCGCAAGGACGCGGTCTGTATCCAAGCACGCCCCGCCTTGCCCCCGCAGTGGCTTACCACATCCCCCCTCAGGACGCTCTGAGACCGGTCGAGTCCCCCACCAGCCCAGGCAGCGTCAACGTTCCACCGTCGTCGCTCAACTGTCCGATCATGGCCGCTCCGGGGTGAAAGCCGCCCAGCAGCTCGACCGCCGCGGCGGCGTCATCGGCAGCGACCATCACGCAGAAGCCGCAGCCCATATTGAACACCTCCCACATCTCTTCGTCGGCGACTCCACCGCTAGCCGCGATCAGCGCGAAGATCGGCGGCACCGGAAGCGGCCTTGAGATCTCATAGCCGACGCCCTCCCCGATCCGCAGCAGGTTGAGTACGCCGCCGCCGGTTATGTGAGCGAGCCCATGTACGTCGACCCCGCTTTTCAGCAGGCGGAGGATCGCTTGCACATAGATCACTGTCGGCTCGAGCAGCGCCGCGCCAACGCTGCCACCTTCCAGCTCGCCAGGGGTCGAGGACAAGGACAGCCCACCGTCTTCGAGCAGCGCTCGCCGGGCAAGGCTGAGACCATTCGAGTGCACTCCCGACGCCGGCAGTCCGATCAGTGCATCGCCCGGTCGGCAAGCAGAGCCATCGATGACGCGAGCGAGCGCGACGGTCCCGAACGCGGACCCGACCAGATCGAAGCCGCGCGGAGACGGGTGCCCACGGATCACCTCAGGAAGCTGACAGAGCTCCCCTCCGGGGATCTCGATGCCTGCAGCCTCCGCTCCAGCTCTAAGTCCAGTCGCGATCTCAGTGAGGATCTGCGGATCAGCCTGCTCAACTGCGAGATAGTCCAGCAGGGCGAGCGGTTCAGCACCAACACAGATCAGGTCGTTGACGTTCATCGCCACGCAGTCGATCCCGATCGTGTCGAAGCGGCCGAGCTGTTCGGCGATGATCACCTTCGAGCCGACGCTGTCGGTAGCAAGCGCGATACCCAGGCCCGGTGTCACCCGGATCACGCTCGCGTAGTGCCCGGGCAGCGGGACGACTCGCGAACTGCGACCCAGCTCTATCCCGCGCAGCACCTCTACCAGGGCGGCTACGCCACGGTCAGCGTCAGCGCTGTCGACTCCGGCGGCTGCGTAGGAATCGCTCATCGGCTGCATTGTCGATCCTGCGCCAGACGCACGGCGATCGCGGTGGCGAGCAATACCCGGTAGACGGCGTACGGGACCAGCGAGCGATCTCGTTCCACCTGCCGGATCAGCCACGTCGAGCCGAGCGTCGAGGCAAACGAAGCGGCGGCTCCAGCCGCGAACACGCTTCGCGCCTGCGGGTCTAGCCCGCGGTGGCGCAGGCGCAGTCCCTTCAGAAGCGTCGCGCCCGCAATCACCGGGAGGGCGACATGCCTGGACAGGCGATTGGCGTCCTCACGCGTGAACCGGCGGAGTCGAGCCGCGGCGAGCGTCGCGCCGTTGCGCGAGACGCCCGGAATCAGGGCACAGGCCTGCGCGAGGCCGAGCCACAGGGCGTCGACCGCGCCCGCTTCGTCATGGCGCCGCTGCTGTGGTTGGCGATCTGCGAGGGCCATGGCCACGGATCCCGCGATGAGACCCAGGGCGATCGTCGGTGGAGTTCCGAGCAGCCGCTCGATCTGGCGCTCGAGCGTGTAGCCGAAAAGCGCCGGGGGCGCGAAGGAGAGTCCGATCAGGGTCAGACGGCGATGGTCCAGCCCCCGCACCGCGGCGTCGACCTCATCACGCAGAGTGACTATCAGCGCTGCAGCCGTTCCGGCGTGAAGCGCGACCTCAAACGCCTTGCGAAGCTCGTCGTCGAGCTGGGCGTAGTCCCAGCGAAGCAGCCAGGGAATGATCGCGACGTGA
>CATPAX010000227.1 GCA_955652215.1 uncultured Solirubrobacteraceae bacterium
CGTCCGGACGATCGCGTTCGTTGTCGGCGCGGCAAGCCTCGGCGCCGAGATCGCCGCGGCCCGACTACTAGCCCCGTACTTTGGGGCCTCGACGATCATCTGGGCGAACACGATCGCGACAGTCCTGGTGGCGCTGTCGGCGGGGTACGCGCTCGGTGGCCGTCTGGCCGACCGCAGGGGCGACCTGCGGGGGCTGTGCGCGATCGTCGCGGTCGCCGCGGTACTGCTGGCGGTGGTGCCGTTCGTGGCCGACCCGTTCCTGCGGCTATCGGTGCGGGCGCTTGGGACCCTGTCGGTCGGAGGGTTCCTGGGTTCGCTCGCAGCCGTGCTGGTTCTGGTCGCCGTGCCGGTAATGCTGCTGGGGACGGTCGCTCCCTACGCCAACCGACTGACTTTGACCGCTGTGAGCGAGGCTGGATCGGTCACCGGGAGCTTGTATGCGATCTCCACCGCTGGATCCCTCCTGGGGACGTTCGCGGCCGCGCTGCTGCTGATCCCCGTGATGGGGACGCACCGCACGTTCATCGTGTTCGCCCTGGCGCTCGCGTTTGTGGCGGCCCTTGGATTCGGGTCGCGGCGCGCGATCGCGTTACCCGTGGCGATCGCTGTTCTGCTTCTGGTTCCCCCGCCGGGAGTGGGCACAGCGGTTGCGGGCGGGCGAGTGATCTACAGCACCGAGACCCAGTACCAGTACGTGCGAGTCCTCCAACTCCGAAGCGGCGAGCGGTGGCTTCAGCTGAACGAAGGTGTGGCGGTCCATTCGCTCTACCGGCCGTGGAGCTACCTCACCGGTGGCTACTGGGACGACTTTCTCGTGCTCCCGTTCGCACGAGAGGGAGCGAACCCAGCCCGGATCGCGATTCTCGGAGACGCGGCGGGCACGGTCGCGCGCGCCTACGGGCACTACTTCCGCCATACCCGCGTCGACGCGGTCGAGCTGGACGGCGAGCTGAGCACCGTGGGCAAGCGCTACTTCGCGCTGCGCGGTCCCGACCTGCACCTCTACACCGCGGACGCGAGGCCCTGGCTGGCCGCCAGCAGCGCCCGCTACGACGCGATCTTCGTCGACACGTACCGCCAGCCCTATATCCCCTTCTACCTGGTCACCCGGGAGTTCTTCGCCTCCGCCCGAGCCCACCTGCACCGGGGCGGAATCGTGGTCGTCAACGTGGGTCATGTTCCAAGCTCGGACTCTCTGGAGAAGGTCGTCTCAGCGACGCTTCACGCAGTGTTCCCCTACGTGCTCCGAGACTTGGTCGGCCCGGCCAACTCGCTTGTCCTGGCGAGCGCCCAGCCGCTCTCGTCTGCGCGGATCGTGGGTCAAGTCTCGAGCCTGCCCCCGGAGTTGCACGGGCTGGCGCAGACCGTTGCAGCGCGGATCGGTCCGGCGCTCCGAGGTGGGGCGGTCTTCACCGATGACCGCGCACCCGTTGAGTGGCTCACCGATTTCTCGCTCCTGAGCTATGCCACCGGCCACCGATAGCTCGTTCGGGCCGCTGGTCTCGGTCGAATGGCTCGCGACGCTGCTCGAGAGCGATCGGGAGGCGCCGGCGATCCTCGATGTCCGCTGGCAGCTAGGCGGTCCCGCGGGGCGACCGAAGTATCTGACAGGACACATCCCAGGGGCGGTGTTCGTCGATCTGGAGATAGAACTCTCGGCCCCGCGTCGGCGCGGCGGTACCGGGGGACGCCATCCCCTACCGGACGCCGATGCGTTCACCCGCAGCATGCGAGCCTCGGGCGTCTTCGTCGGGCGTGGGGTCATCGCCTACGACGCCGCGGGAGGGTTGGCGGCCGCGCGGGCGTGGTGGTTACTTCGCTACTTCGGCCACGCCCAAGTTGCGGTCCTCGACGGTGGGTTTGCGGCCTGGGTCAGAGCGGGCTATCCGGTGCAGCGCGATGTGCCGCGGGTTGATCCCGGCGACTTCACCGCCCGTCCAGGTGGGATGGCGCTGATCGATGCCGAGGATGCCGCAGCACTCCCCCGGCGAGGAGGAGTGCTGCTCGACGCCCGCGCGAGCGAGCGATTCAGCGGCGAGAGCGAGCCGGTCGATCCGGTTGCAGGCCACATCCCCGGAGCGCTGAACCTGCCGGCCACGGTGCTCCTCGACGATTCCGGCAGCTTCCGATCCCCGGCTCAGCTGCGCACCGCTTTCGCGGTCGCAGGCGCAGGGGACGGGGTTCCTGTCGGTGCGTACTGCGGCTCGGGGGTGACCGCGGCGCAGGAAGTGCTGGCGCTCGAGCTCGCCGGCCTGGAGGCGGCGCTCTACGCCGGCTCGTGGAGCGACTGGATCAGCGATCCGACGCGCCCCGTCGCGCGCGGCGCCTGAGCGCGGGCGCCGTGGATCCACCGAAACGTCCCACTAGCGGGGCCGAGGCTGGCGGTCCTGGAACACGAGCACACCGTCACGCGGCACGAGCGTGATCGCGTGCAGCTCCGCCTGGTCGAGCTCCGTGCGCGCGGCAAGCAGAGCACAGCGTGAGAGCACCTGCTCGAGCACGATCCGCATCTCCATCTGCGCAAAGCTCGCCCCGAGGCATCTGCGGACGCCGCCGCCGAACGGAAGCCAGGTGTAGGTGTCGGGCGCCCCGTCGCCGAGGAAGCGCTCCGGACGGAACTCCGCAGCATCGGGATAGAACTCATCGCGGCGGTGGATGACCCTGATCGATGGGTTGATCTCGACTCCCGGTGGAATCTTGTAGCCGCCGAGCTCAACCGGTTCGGCGGACACCAGCCGGCCGATGCCAGGGATCACCGGCCGGATCCGCAGCGCCTCCTTGACCACGGCCTCCAGATACTCGGGCTCCCGCTCGCGCGCCCGCGCGTAAGCGGACGGGGTATGTAAGAGGAGGTCGAACGTCCAGGCGAGGCCCGTCGCGGTCGTCTCGTGTCCTGCCAGCAGCAAGGTCACGAGCTCATCGCGGACCTCCGCATCGCTCAGGTGCTCTCCGTCCTCGTCGCGAGCCAGCAGGAGAGCGGAGAAGACATCGTCGCGATCGGCGAGGTCGGGGTCCGCTCGCCGCCGAGCGATCTCTGCCAG
>CATPAX010000228.1 GCA_955652215.1 uncultured Solirubrobacteraceae bacterium
CTGCGTCAGGTGGCTGTTGTAGTACGCCTGGATCTTCGCCGGCGTCACCTTCGTGGGGTGCTTGGCGACGAGCTTGCCGTACAAGGCAGTCACGCGGAACTGGAACAGCACGTCCTGAAGGGTCAGGCCGGTCTGCTTGAGATACGCCTGGAACTGGGCATCAGTGGGAAAGCCCGCACGCTTGGCGGTCTCGAACGTCTTCATCACCTGGGCGTTGGAGACGGTGAGATGCTGCTTGGTGGCCTCCGCCTGGTACCAGTAGTCGGTGATCAGCGAGTTCAGGACCTGGCTCGAGAGCTGCGTGAACTGCTGGGCGCAGTCGTTGCGAATCGTCTTGGTTGGGGTACTCGCCAGCGTCGGGATCTGGCTGCGCAAGGCGGCGATGCACTGGGTGTACTGCGGCGGGTCGGTGGGGACTACCGTCGGGGCGCCCTGCTGCTGGCTGGCGATGTTCTTGGCGTCCAGATACATCCAATGGTTGAACGCTTGGAGCGTGATCGGGTTGCCGGCGACCTCAGCAACGGCGTTACCGGGGACGCCGCTGCCACACCCGGCGGCGAGCACCGCGAGCACAAAAAAGGCGCCTAGCGCCAGGGTGTTCCTCAGAGCCTTCATTGATGCGACGGCTCGATGGTAGCCGACCGGCCGTGGCAAAGAAGTAGCTGTTCGTTTACCCACGCGTGGCAATCTTCCTGGGATGGTGGCCGGATGCCCGATCGACCTGACGAAAGGCACGAGATGTGTCCTAAACGTCAGGAGGTTCGCCCGATCGCCGCTCTCGCCGATAGCCAGCGTGGGGTCGTCGCGTTTCGGCAGCTCGAGGCGACGGGGCTGAGTAGGCGCTCGGTCCAGCATCGCGTCCTGGCCGACTGGACCGATCCGCCAGACATCCACTCCGAGCTCGAGCGGCGGTTCGCCGCCCTCCTACATCGCTCGAGCCTCCCCCGCCCCAGGTCAACGTCATGGTTGCCGGCTACGAGGTCGACTGCTGCTGGCCGCGTGCCCGCCTTGTCGTCGAGCTGGACAGCCGTGGCTTCCACATGACCCCGAGAGCGTTCACAAGGCGACCGCCTGCGAAATGCGAAGCTCATGAAGCCGGCTACCGGTGCTGCGCATCACCGACCGCCGGCTCCGCGACGACGCCGTCGGCGTCCTCGCCAACGGAACCCGCCTCGCCACCCGAGTCCGGGTCCTCCGAGCGCGAGCAGCAGACCGTCTGATAGCACGGGCGCCGTACGAAGGCGTGGCGAGTTAGCGATGGTATTGGCCGACTAACTCGCCAGGCCCCGCCTAGGTGACGTGCCTTGGGAGCTTCCGAACGTGAGGTAGTGCTGTCCGGGCTGAGACGGAGAGTTGTGGTCCTTCCAGAGATCACGTCTCTCGGAGGTCTCAGCCCTGATGCAAACGAAGCGTAGGTGGCTGCCCGGTTGGCAGCGTCAGGAGTTGTGCTTGGAGCAGGGGCTCACGCGTCACCTGGCCGCGGCCTGGCGACGCGCGAGCGTGTCGACGGTCCAGTACTGGGTCGCTCGTTGGCAGCGCCCAGCGAGGCTCAGCGGCCGGTGGCAGGACCGTCCCTCGACGCCCCACCGCCAACCGGGTTGGGTCAGCGACGAGGTTCATGACCGGTCTGCGAAGCGCGGCAGCGCACTGGTTGGGCCCGCGGCTGTTCGCTTCTGAGCTCGGGGTGGCCCACGCCACAGTGAGCCGGTGTCTGGTCCGTCGGGGGATGCCGCGGATGCCGGCGCCCGAGCGTGAACAGGTCCGGCGGTTTGAGTGGCCCTGCCCGGGAGATCTGCTGCAAATGGACACCAAGCGCCAACGGAAAGATCGAGCGCTACCAACAGACCCTCGCCCGCGAGTGGGGCCACAGACAGCGCTACCGCACCTCGACGCCCGCGCGGCAGCGCTCCCACACTGGCCAAGCACTACAACTACACCCGCAACCAGCAGCTCCCTCTCAAACCGGCCACCCATCAGCCGCGCTCGGAACGACCCAAGGCACAACACCTAGGTCTGCGTCGCACGCGCTGGCGCCTAGGCTGCCTCGCGGGTGATAGCCAGCAGCGCGTCGGCGGCCTTGACCACCGCAGGGAAGCGTTTGACCGGGTCCTTCGGGACCCTCACCGAAAGCTGGGACTTCCCGGACTCGTAAAGAGCCTCGGGGATCTCCTGACGGAGGCGCTTGGCCCGCACCGAGTCGAGCTCGACCGGGAACACCGCGAGCCGATCGCCGCGGAACGTCACGGCCCGCGCTCCGGCCTGCCCGAGCTTGATCCGCGCCTGCTGCAGCGCGAGCAGGTTCAGCAGAGGCTCCGGCGGGGGCCCGAAGCGATCCTCGAGCTCCTCCCGCAGCAGCACCAGGTCGGCGACCTCGCGCGATGCGGCGATCCTGCGGTGGACATCGACCTTGGCCTGCTCGTAAGGGATGTACTGCACCGGGACATAGGCATCGACGCCGGCGTCGAGCCGCACCGGCTCCCACTCCTCCTCATCCGCCCCGGCACCCTCGGACGCGGCGACTGCCTCATCGAGCATCTGCATGTACAGCTCGAAGCCGAGCGCCGCGACATGACCAGACTGCTCGTCGCCCAGCAGGTTGCCCGCGCCGCGGATCTCCAGGTCGCGCATCGCGATCTTGAAGCCAGCGCCGAGCTCCGTGTAGTCCGATAGGGCCGACAGGCGCTGTGCCGCCTCACCTGTCAGCGCCGCAGCGCTCGGGTACAGGAGATACGCGTATGCGCGCTCGCGCGAGCGGCCCACTCGTCCCCGGATCTGGTAGAGCTGGGCCAGGCCAAACGTGTCGGCACGCTCGACCACAAGCGTGTTCGCCTGGGGGATGTCGATTCCCGACTCGATGATGCTCGTGGACACCAGGACGTCGGCGTCGCCACGCAAGAAGCTGAGCATCCGCTGCTCGAGCTCGCCCTCCTCCATCTGCCCGTGGGCCACCGCGAAGCGGATTCCGGGGCACAGCGCTCGCAGCCGCTCTGCCGTCTCGTCGATCGTCTCCACCCGGTTGTGCAGGAAGAACGCCTGTCCGCCGCGCGCGTGCTCGCGCTCGAGCGCACCGCGTACGAGCTCCTCGTCGTATTCGCCGACGAAGGTCTTGACCGGGCGGCGCCCCTCCGGGGGGGTCTCGATCACGCTGATGTCGCGCACGCCCGCCAGCGACATCTGGAGCGTGCGCGGGATCGGCGTTGCGCTCATCGAGATCACATCGACCTTCAGTTTCAGCTGGCGGAGCAGCTCCTTCTGCTTGACGCCGAACCGCTGCTCCTCATCGACGACGAGCAGTCCCAGGTCCTTCGCGCGGACGTCGCGCGAGAGGAGACGGTGCGTGCCGATCAAGATGTCGATCTTTCCCTCGGCAAAGCGCTGTACCGATTCGCGCTGCATCCCGGCCGAGCGAAACCGAGAGACATGCTCGACCATCACCGGATAGTCCTTGAGGCGCTCAGAGAAGGTCCCGAAGTGCTGCTGGGCGAGGATCGTCGTGGGCACCAGGACCATCACCTGCTTGCCGTCCGCGACCGACTTGAATGCAGCGCGCAGCGCGACCTCGGTCTTGCCGTAGCCGACATCGCCGCAGATCAGGCGGTCCATCGGCCGCGGCGCCTCCATGTCGACCTTCACGAGCTCGATGGCCTCGCGTTGATCAGGGGTCTCGACGAACGGGAATGCATCTTCGAATTCCCGCTGCCAATCGCCGTCGGGGGCGAAAGCATGCCCCTCGCGCCGGCGGCGCTCGGCATACAGGTTCAGGAGCTCGCCCGCCAGCTCCTGTGCCGCGCGCCGCGCACGGGCCTTGAGCGCCTCCCAGCGTGTGCCGCCCAGCTTCGACAGGGGCGGGTGGGCTCCGCCGGCTCCGACATAACGGCTGATCTTCGCCAGCTGATCGACCGGCACGAATACGCGATCCGAGCCCGCGTACTCGAGGTACAGATAGTCGCGGGTTACCCCCGTGACAGTCTTCGTATCGAAGCCGGCGAAGCGAGCGATGCCGTGGTCCTCGTGGACGACGATGTCACCGGTGCGCAGCTCGGCGAAGCTCCGTAGGACTCCTCGGCGGCGCGCGCGGTCCGGGCGCTCGGTACCCGCCCGGCGCCGCCGAAACAGACGGTGCTCGGGCACCACCGCAAGGTGCATCTGTGGAGCGATGAAGCCGCTCTGGAGTCGCGCCTGAACGAACGCGACCGATCCGGGCGGCTGCGGAGTGTCGCGGTCGAGCCAGTGGACTTTCAAGCGGGCGAGGTTGTAGGCCGTGCGCTCACCCTCCCCCCGGCGGGCGAATGCGACGACTGTCCGATAGCCCGAGCGGACGAGCTTCTCGAGCTCGGGCTCGGCTTCTCTCACACCGCGAGCGGAGAAGTCAGCGGCTTGCGCGCGAAACGAGAAGCGCTGATTCTGATCGAGGCTCGCCAGACGCACGTGCGCCCGGCCGGCGAGGGCCTGCTCGATGTCATCGGGCGCGACATATAGGTGGTGCGCGTCTTCGTCGTGAAGCGCAGCGGTCATGTCCTGCCACTGATCGGACAGCGCCGGTGCCACGTCCTCCTCGCCGGCGATCAGGACTGCTGTGCTCTCGGGGAGGAGGTCGAGCAGCGGGTGGAAATCCTCGACTGGCAGCAGCTCGGCGATGTCGGGGCGTTCGGCGGCGTCCTCGAGAGCGGCGATCTCGGCCAGCTCGCGGTGCTCCTCGGCAAGCTCGGCAGCCGGTGCGACCTCGACGACCTCCGCTTCGCCGAGCGAGCGCTGCGTGAAGGTAGAGAACCAGCGCAGCGACTCGATCTCCTCGCCGAACAGATCGACCCGGACCGCGCGATCCTCGGTGGCCGGGAACACGTCGAGCAACCCTCCGCGGATCGCGAACTGACCGCGGTCCTCGACCTGGTCGACTCGCTCGTAACCCGCAGCAACCAAATCCCGCGCGGTCTCCTCGAGGCTGAGCAGCTCTCCCTTGCGAAGCACGAAGCTGTGCGGACGAAGCGCCGGATCGGGCACCTTCTCCGCAAGAGCAACCGCGCTCACCACGACTACCGGTGCCTCGTCGCCTCCGTCCAGGAGGGCATCAAGCGCGGCGATCCGCAGACCAACCAGGTGCGGCGGCGGCGCCAGATGCGACTCGTAGGTGACACCGCGGCTCGGGTAGTACCGGACCGTCCTTGGGGCCAGCCACGCCCGGAGCGCTCCCGCGAGGTCCCGCGCCGCGCGGTCATCCCCCGCTACGACAATCGCGGGCCGCTGGGGATCGCGATCGAGCAGTGCTGCGACCAG
>CATPAX010000229.1 GCA_955652215.1 uncultured Solirubrobacteraceae bacterium
CGATCCCACGTGACCGGCTCGTCGTGATTCCCGAGGCTGCCGCGCCGCCGCTTCGCCCCCGCACAGAGGAAGAGGTGCGGGCCGTCCGCACGCAGTTCGACCTGCCTGAGAGCTACCTGCTGTGGGTCGGAGCGCTTCGGACTCCCAAGCCCCACCAGCGGGTCGAAGCGCTGGCCCGGGCGTCCCGAAAGCTGCCCCTGGTGCTCGTCGGCCCGGCGGGCCGGTGGGCACGGGAGCTGCCCGATGTGAAGCTGACCGGCGCTGTCGATGACGATCAGCTGGCGGCGATCTACACCGGGGCTCACGCGCTGGTGTCACCAAGTAGCGACACTGGCTTCGGGCTCCCGCTGGTCGAGGCGCTTGCGTGCGGGACCCCAGTGGTCGCTAGCGACGTGCCAGCCGTGCGCGAAGTAGTTGGCGAGCGGGCGACACTGCGGCCGGTCGACGACATCGAGGGGCTGATCGCCGCGGCCGAGTCAGTGAGCCGTCCGGCGCCTTCGCCCAGTCCGTGGACGTGGGACGACGCAGCCGCCGCAACCTGGGATGTCTATGCCGAAGCGCTCGGCGAGCCCCACAGGTGGCGCGGTGCGCGGCGCCGCCGTCCTGCCCACGAGGCGGCGACACCCGGGGTCGCGAGCGGCCGCAAACGCCGCTCAAACGTGGCGCGTCCCCGCGCCTGACCGCTCCGGACTCTCGATCATGAGCGTGACGGGACCGTCGTTGACGAGCTCGACAGCCATCATCGCCCCGAACACACCTCGGCGCGCATCAAGTAGCTCGCAGAAACGCTCGTATAGGGGCTCTGCCATCTCGGGGGCCGCAGCCTCGACGAAGCTCGGGCGGTTTCCACGCCGCACGCTTCCATACAGCGTGAACTGACTGACGCACAGCACCTCGCGATCACCGAGGGGCTCGCTCATTCGCCCGTCGGCGTCCGGAAAGATTCGTAGCGCCGTCACTTTCTCGGCCAGCCAACGAACGTCACGCTCATCGTCGCCGCCTCTGACCCCCAGCAGCAGGAGCAGTCCTGGGCCGATCGATGAGACCTCTTGACCGGCCACCGAAACCGAGGCCCGAGAGACCCGCTGCACGAGCGCGCGCATCTAGGTGTCGCGTAGCTCGGCGGCGGCCCGCTCGGGCGCGACGATGTTCAGATGGATCCCGGCACCCAGCTCGAGGCCCGCAAGGTGCGTCAGCCGCGGGAGGATGTCGATCCGCCAGCAGAAGTGCTCGGCGCCGCTCGGCGCGGTACGGATCCAGAGGTTCAGCGGAGGATGGGTCTCGAACCGCCGTGTCAGCCTCGACAGGGCGTTGTGGAGCATCGCAGCGCCGGTCGGCCCATCGTCCTCGAAGCGCATTCGCGGTGAGCGCGGCGCGATCATCAGCTGATAAGGCACCCGCGAGCCGTACGGCGCCATCAGCACCGTCTCTTCATCGATTGCGACGATTCGCTCGCGCCGGCGCACCTCCTGCTGGACGAGGTCCGCGAGCAAGTTTCCGCCCATCGTCCGGGTCGCATACGCCCCGAACCGCTCGCGCTCGCGGGCAATCGCGGCCGGGACGAAGTCGAGGGCGTACAGCTGGGCGTGGGTGTGCTCGCGAGATGCACCCGCCTCGCGGCGCTCATTGACGATCAGATGAACGCAAGCCCGATCGCGATGGACTCGGATCCGCTCACGCCACACATCGACTGCTCGGGCCACCTGCTCGACCTCGAGCTCGGCGAGTGAGATGACGGAGCGCGGGGCGTTGATGATGACCTCGTGTTCTCCGATCGCGGGGGCCGCCCAGAAAAGCTCCTCATTCGCCCGGTGGTCGGGTTGCTCGGGTTCGGCCGTCAGCGCGGGGTAGAGGTTTGGGACAACTCGGACGCTCCACCCCGGCGTATCGGGGTCGCCGCCATCCGGTCGGATCGCGAACAGCTCGGGCGGGGTGAGCTCCTCGTGGCCCTCAGCGAACGGATCGGAGGCAGCATCGATCGCAGTCGCAGGCGACGCCCGCAGCTCACCGCCCGGACGCCCCGCTCGCTCACCGGCAACGATCGTCCGGTCCCCGCTGAGCGCGTCGATCCGTATCTCAGACAACGCCGGGCGCGCCGCGTCGTACGTGCCGCGAAGCGCGGTCAGTCAAGGTGCTTCTCCATCGCAATGTGCTCGATCCCGGCTTCCCAGAACTTCCGCCCTCGCGGCCGATATCCGCAGCCCTCATAGAGCTTTCGTGCGTATGTCTGGGCGTGGAGAATGACACGACGCCCACCGGCAGCGAGAGTCTCGGCATCGGCAGTCTCGAGCAGCGCCGTGGCGATCCTCCGGCGGCGGGCTCCGCGGTCCACAGCGAGGCGGCTGAGCTGCGCGGTCGCCCCGACCATCACCAGCCGGCACGTTCCGACAAGCTCGCCATTGGCGATCGCGACGAGGTGGATGCCCTCGGAGTCCCGCCCGTCGAGCTCCTCGCGCCGGGGGACGCCCTGCTCGACGCAGAAGACCTCGTACCGGAGCTGGAGAGCGGCCTCCATCTCGCTGTCGTCTCGAGCGCGCCGGACCTCGTACGCGATGGTCCCGGTCACGCGATTAGCAGCCCGGTTGCGCGAG
>CATPAX010000230.1 GCA_955652215.1 uncultured Solirubrobacteraceae bacterium
GTTCTCGTCGACCAGCTGAAGGCGCGGCGCCGACATCGTTGCGATCACCGTCTCAGGTTCATCGACGAACGTGACGGCGGATGGGGCGGTCAGCTCGGCGAGCGTGACGGTGTCGCCGACGTGCAGGCCCGAGACGTCGTGGTGCACGGAGTCGGGAATCTCGTTCGGGAGCGCCTCGATCGTCAGCTCGCGGGCGACCTGCTCGAGGACGCCGCCGTCCTTGGCTCCCGGCGAGTTCTGGCCGCCGACCAGCTCGAGAACCACGGTGGTCTCGATGGCGACGTCGAGCCGCACCCGCAGTAGGTCGATGTGGAGCGTCTCGCCGCTGACGGGATGCCGAGCCAGGTCCTTCAGGACCACTGGCCTGCCGCCGGCACCATCGATCTGGAGATCGAGGACAGCGCCGGCGTGGGCGAGAGCCTGTCGCAACTGGCGTGCCTCGACCTGGAACGCGACCGGTTCCTCGCCGCCTCCGTACACGACCCCGGGCACATTTCCGGTGCGGCGCAGGCGGCGCGCGTCGCGTGAGCCGGCTGGCTCCCGCTGCTGCACTGCCAGCACGGTTGTCTCGGTGCTCGCCATAGCGGCGAACGATGGTAGCGAGCAGCCCTCGACCAGGTCGGGGCGGCGCGCTACGCTTTCGGCATGGCGGGCGACGTTCAGCTGATGCTGATGATCGCCGGAGTGCATCTGCTCGGGCTTGGCTGCGCTGCGCTGCTGATGATTCCCGCGCTGAGGGAGGGCCCGAGCCCGCCACCGCGACCCTCTGATTCCGGCTCCGATGACGGCGGTGGCCACGGCCCGTCCCGCCCGCCAGAAAGGCCCGAGCCGCCGCACGGCGGGATCCCGTTGCCAGATGCGGACCCGGCCAGGGTGAGGCTGCGCGAGCCCGGCCGCCTGTCAGAGCTGCTGCCACCGCGGGAGCGGCGACCAGCGCGCGAGCCAGACCGCCGACCGGTACGGACCTAAATCCGCCCGGGACAGTCCCCGTTGGTGGCGATCCGCGCAGTGAGCGCGAGCAGCTCCACGCGGAAGCCGCTGATCGCGTCACCAGCCCTGCGCACCCGGACGCACTGGACGATTGGCAGCGAGGAGCCGGCCCTCCACGCCACCCGAGCGGTCCCAACCGTCCCGCTAAGAGAGAACCCGGCGGACGGCTGAAGCTGGATGATCGCGACCCCGCCGGGATGCCACAGCGCCGAGACATCGGCCGCCACCCGTGCCCTGCAGGAAACCCTCCGCGCACAGCCGCTGAGCTGAGAGATAGCCCCGCTCACATTTCCGGTCGCCTCATCGTTCACAAGCACGCTGATTGCCGAGCGCTCCGCCCCATCCAGGCTGAACACCCGCGCCAGCACCGCGCTGACCGCTAGGAATACGACCAGCACGACCACCCCGATACCGACCACCTTCGCACGCCGCACGGCCACAGGCTAGAGCGAGGCCGCGGGAGCCCATCGGCCGCGCGAGGCGCAGAGGCTCAAGCGATGCGCGGGAGCTCAGCTCCCCGCGCCCGCATCAGGCTAGATAAGAGGCGGTGGGATCCTCCGTCGCGTGCGCTTGTAGTTGAGCGCCCGAGACGGAGGCTTCACCGCCTACTCCGACAGCTCTAGGAAGCGCTCCACCGAGGCTTCCTGGTGGTCCAGGCGCTCGGCCAGCTCTCGGGCCCGGTCGGCGGCGAGCGCCAGAAAGTCCTCGACGCATCGTGCCGGATCGTCGGCCAGTGGATAGACCCTCGTCACGTCCTGCTGTGCGCAGGCGATCCCGATCGAGGGCTTGCCTTCCGCCAGCGTTCGGGCGCCACACACCGGCGCGACCACCAGTTGCCACTCAGGTGCCACGAGGGCCGTCGGCATCAGGCGCGGCGCCGGGAAACGGACGGACAGCTCGACCGAATGATCGACTCTGAGATCGCCCCCGAACAGCTCACCGAGGGGCTCACGCCACACGTCCAAGACGATGTCCGCGCAAATCAGCGCGTCACGAAGCGCGCAGGCCTGCTCCAGATACAGCCGTTCGGCCTCCCCGCGGTCTTCCGCATCGGCGAGGTCCAGGTCGCAGGGGACTCTAAGCAGCGAGCTTGCCGCGACCTTCGCCCCCGCGCCGAGGCTTCCCGGAGTGATATAGGTCTGCAGCGTCCCGAGGTCGCGCCTGCCGTGGAAGATCACGGTAACCGCCTCACTGAGCGGCAGTCCGTCAACCTTCAGCGATACGGCGACGGACGAGGAGTCGTCCAACAGAGCGCGGCGCAGCAGGCCCTCTGCGGAATCGTCGCGAGCGTCTGTGTGTTCTTCGGGCATCACTCTCTAGACACGTGTCGGCGAACTGGTTGAGAATGTTTACCCGAATCGGCGGCGGATCGCGCCACTACTCACTCCAAAGCGCTCGCTCTGGGTTGTACGCCTCCCCGCGGGGTAGCCTCCCGGCGAGATGAAGATCCTCTATAAGCCGTTCGGGCTGATCGCCGGAGTCATCGCGGCCCGCATCGGAAAGAGCGTGTTCAAGACCCTCTGGTCGAAGATCGACCAGGCCGAGCCGCCGGCGCCTACGGCCGCCGATGCGAGCCTCCCGAAGGTCGTCGGCGCCGCCGCGCTCGAGGCTGCGACCAGGGCAGGCGTCGCCGCGGCGGTCGATCGCGCCAGTGCTCGGGTGTTTCACTATCTGATCGGGATCTGGCCGGGCGAAAAGCGCGAGAAGAGCTAGCCGGCGCGCAGGACAAACCCGCGCCTGGCCAGCTCTCCAAGCGCGTCCTCAAAGGCTGGGAAGTCGCGGCGCACCAGCAGCTCGATTGGCCTCCCCGCTGGTCCAGCTGCCCGGACCCACCGTTTCAGGACACCTTCGCCGGCCTGCTCGGACGCCTCTTCGAGCAGCGGCAGGAGGATCGGCAGCTCGGCTCGATGCTCGAGCTGACCCGATAGCAGCGTGAGCGGATCGGCATCCAGCACCCGGCACAGCTCCTCTTCGCTCAGCCCGAGGAGGTCCATCACCTGCGCAGCGCGCTGCGCTGCGTTGCTCGCACCACTCACGAGGCGATCATAGATGCGGTGGACCCCCAAACGCTCGGGCTATTGGCGTTTGCAGGAACGGGCGTCGCCACGGCTTCGACGGCGAACGCTCAGCCGAGCTGCCCGGCCAGTGATCAGCATCCGATCGTGAGCACGATGGCCCGAGCAAGGTCCACGCTGGTCCCGCGCGGCGCGCGTCGGGTGCTCCTCTGCCATTACCGCGGGCTTGGCCCTCGGTCCTCTCAGCTCTCCGCCCAGCATCTCGTGTCGCAGCTTGCGACCGCCAGGGGCCTGGCCACCACGCTAGACCGCCTCCTGAACCCGAGGGGCACATACCACTTGTCGGCCGACCCCGGAAAGACGATCCTCGCTTTCTTCGAATACCGCTCCAACGCTGTGAACCCGGTCACGGTCGACCTCGGGGATGAACCAGCGTCACCAACGGGCACCAGAACCGCCTCGCCGGAGCGACATCACAAGGCAGAGAGCTGGTCGCTCGGCTTGAGAAGTTGACCTAGGAGGCCACTTCAGAACAGCTGGTTCTCGCCGCCGAAGACCTCGCTCACCGATCCGTCGGTGAAGATCTGGCGGATCGAGTTGGTGAGCAGCTCGGCGCAGGAGAGAACCAGGACGTTCTCGGGCGCGCCGGACGGGAGCGGGATCGTGTCGGTGACGACGATCTGCTCGAGCTCAGCGTCGGCCAGGTTCTGCCAGGCGTTACCGGAGAAGTTGCCGTGCGTCGCGGCGGCGTAGACCTTGGTCGCGCCGGCACTGTGGATCGCCTGGGCGGCGGCCTTCAGCGTTCCGGCAGTGCCGATGAGGTCGTCGACGATCAGCGCGGTCTTCCCGGCCACGTCGCCGATCACATAGCCGATCTCCGCGACCTGCTGGGCGGGGCGCTCCTTGTTGAGGATCGCCAGGTCCGCCCCCATCTTCGATGCGAACTGCTTGTTCAGCTTGACCCGGCCGGCGTCTGGAGCCACCACCACCAGATCCTCGAGGCTCAGGTCGGCGAAGTACTGAGTCAGCATGAACAGCGCCGTCATGTGGTCGCAGGGCTTCTGGAAGAAGCCCTGGATCTGGCCGGAATGGAGATCCATCGTCAGGATTCGATCGATTCCCGCAGCCTCGAGCATGCGCGCAACGAGCCGTGCGCTGATCGGCTCGCGAGGCGCTGACTTCTTGTCTTGACGTTGGTACCCGTACCACGGGGTTACTGCGATCACTCGGTGGGCGGAGCCGCCGACCGCCGCGTCGACCAGCTCGAGCAGCTCCATCAGTGCGTCGTTGGTGCTCAGGCCCGTGTCCGGGTTTGCGCAGGTCGGCTGTACGATGAAAACGTCGGCCCCCCGCACTGACTCGTCGAAGCGGCAGTAGACCTCACTGTTGGCGAACGTCTTCAGCGTGACGCCGCCGAGCTCGACCCCGAGCTTGTCGGCGATCTTCGCGGCCAGGCCTGGATTGGCCCGGCCGGACACGAGCATCAGGCGCTTGTTGTACTCGTGCTGCAGGCCGCCGGGCGTGAGACTCGTCTCGGCCACGCTCATCGCTTCCGCGAGTGTACGCCCGGCGCCCGACGGGAATCCAGCGGGATCCGCGGGCGGGGATTCAGTCGCCGCCGTCATGCTGCTGGGGAGGAGAGGGGCGGGGAGCCGGCTGGTCGGAAGCTGTCGGGTGTGGTGCTGACGGGTCGGAAGCTATCGCGCGTGGTGCTGACGGGTCGGCAGCTGTCGGATGCGGAGTTGACGGGTCGGAACCTTTGCGCCGCTCGGCGTACCCCTCGACGTTGCGCTGCTGGGATCTGGCCACCCCGGGCGATCCGCCGAGTGCGCCGGGTGGCACATCCTGCCCGATCACCGACCCGGCCGCCGTGAAGGCGCCGTCACCGAGCGCCACGGGCGCAACCAGCGTGGTGTCGACAGAAGTCTTGACACCCGAGCCGATCGTGGTGCGGTGCTTTTCGAAGCCGTCGTAGTTCGCGGTGATGGTGCTCGCGCCGAGGTTTGTCCCCTCGCCGATCTCGGCGTCCCCGATGTAGGAGAGGTGCGGGATCTTGCTCCCGGCGCCCACATCGGAGTTCTTGATCTCGACGAACGTACCCGCCTTGGAGCCCTCTCGGAGAATCGTGCCGGGCCGTAAATAGGCGAACGGCCCGACGCTCACCCGGTCGCCGATCGCCGCCTCCTTCACATAGGAATGCACGATCGTGGCCCCGTCGCCGGCACGCGCGTCGATCAGCGTCGAATGTGGGCCGACGGTCGTGCCGCTGCCAATCACGGTTCGGCCGTGCAGGCTTGTGAACGGCGCGATCAGCGAGTCCTGGCCGATCTCGACAGTGTCATCGATCACCGTGCACGCAGGGTCCACAATCGTCACGCCGGCCAGCATGTGCCGCTCGTGAATCCGTCGCTGCGCAACGGCCCGGACCACCGCAAGCTGAATGCGATCGTTCACGCCCAGCTCTCCGGAGTCTGAGATGACATGCGCCGCGACAGTCTGCCCCTGCGCCCGTAGGATCGACACCACGTCAGTCAAGTACATCTCGCCCTGGGCATTTTCGGAGCTCACCTCGTCCAGCGCGGCGAACAGCTCCCCACCCTCGAACGCGTAGAGCCCGGTGTTGATCTCGTGTATCTGGAGCTCCACGTCGCTCGCGTCCCCGGCCGCCTTCGTCTCGACGATCCGCTCCACCGTGCCGTCCGGCGCTCTGACCACGCGCCCGTAACCGCTCGGATCCTCGAGCACGGCGGTGGCGACCGTCGCGGCGGCTCGGGAGCGTTCGTGAGCCTTGATCAGGTCCCCGATCGTGCGCGCTGTGATCAGCGGATGGTCTCCGTTCATCACCACCACCGTGCTGCCCGGTGGGATCAGCCGCCGCGCGGAATTCACGGCATCGGCGGTCCCCCGCGCTCGCTCCTGGATAGCGAAGTCGACTCCCGCGACCGAGCCCTCCAGTCGCCCGCCCGGAGCGTCGACCACAACGATCTTCGCGGCAGCGGCTTCACGCGCCGCCTGAACGGGCCAGCCGATCATCGGCCGACCACAGAGCGCATGCAGGAGCTTCGGGGTCGCCGACCGCATCCTGGTGCCCTCCCCGGCGGCGAGGATCACGACTACAGGAGCGCCCACGCGAGGATCGTACCCGGGAATCCGCCTGGCACTGGCGGACGCTGGGCCAAGCGGCGTCGCTCGCTACGTCCGCTCCGTTCCTGCACTCGGTTCTGCAGCGTAATCGCTGAGCTGGGGAGCCAGGATTTGAACCTGAACCGGGACGTCCAAAGCGTCCAATGCTGCCATTACACCACTCCCCAGTGTATTGGCGATTTGGCGCACCGCTACGTTACCCGATCGCCTAACAGACGGCGGTGCCTGGGTTGCACTCAGTCTCGCGGACCACATGCCAGGCGGCCTGGACCGGCTCGAGGAAGTGGGGAGGCTCCTCGGCCCGCAAGGTGTCGTCGTAGTTGTAGTTCTTCAGGTAGCCGTCCTGGCCGATGACCCCCACCGGTCCGCGGTAGACCTGGGCGATCGCACCGGTGACGTTCAGCGACCCGAGCTGGGCTCCGCAGTTGTAGTTATCCACGATGAACGAGCCGGTTAGCGACAACAGCGCAGCCTGGATCGACGGGTTCGAAAGCGAGCCGCTCTGGTTTTGCCCATTGGAACAGGGGTGATAGATCCGGACGAAGTTCTGCGCCAC
The DNA here is from genome assembly GCA_955652215.1 of uncultured Solirubrobacteraceae bacterium. The sequence continues at coordinate 6,706 of CATPAX010000230.1, forward strand.
GAGCCCGAGCAAGGCGGAGCTTCCGTTCGGACGGGTCACGGAGCCGTCGATCACGATGTCGTTGTCAGCGCCCATGGTCAGCGACGACGAATAGGACCCGTGGACGGTAAGCGTCCCGCAGTTTCGCGAGCCGGAGTACGACCAGTTCGAATTGAACTGCGTGTAGGTCAGCCCGAAGGGCGAGTACACCGTGTTGCACGAGGAGCTCGAGACGAACACCACCCCATTGCTCGGGAAGGGCATGGAAGTCGGCTGGCCACCGTTCAGGTTTCGGTTCGTGACCGTCATCGTGCTGCCGTTGAGGACGATGTCGGTCTGTCCTGTCCACTGATAGTTGGACGGTGTGATCAACTTCAGCTGCGCGTTGTTGGGTGGTGGCTGAATGCTCGCCGCCTTGGTTATCAGATGGCCAGTGCTGGTGTTGAACGTAGGGGTGTTCGAGCACCCAGAATTCCCCTGCGTCGAGTAGCCCGGTGAGGAAGCCACCACCTCGACTGCGTCATTGTGGCCGGGTCGCCCGAAAGTAGGTGATCCGCAGACGGCAAGCTCGTCCTCCGTGTGGAGCGGGCCGTTAATGACGTCGCCGCTGGCGAAAAATATCTGAACGCAGTAGTTCTGCACCTGGTTCGGAGGCTGCCTGCCGTTGCGCCAGTAGACGTCGCACTGGGTGGCCGCGGCAGCTCGATCCGACTGAGAGGTGTACGCGGCCGGGCTGAGCGTCTCGTAGACCGTGTAGTAGAGGTAGTCAAGGAAGCTGCGGTTCTGGAACGTGGTGACGATCGAGCGCTCCACTCCATTCGAGAAGCCGCTCGAGCGCACGCGGAAGGTGCCGTTGGGCGGCCCTGAGCTCTCGATCATCGATGTAATCGGGCTATTCGGGTTGCATGACGACTGTCCGGTCGCCGGCAGCGGCGTGACCGTGAACGTCGCGTTCGGATCGCCGGGGATTGACCCGGTCGGGGCCGGGCAGCTCACCCAGTAGTTCGGGTCTTGCCCCAAGAAGAACTGGTAGTCCGCAATGCCTGCTTTCGCAGCGAGATACGCCTGTTTCTGGTCCAGGTCATTCTCGGTCAACCGAGCATCCTGCTGCGCGGCCGACAGGGCCGCGGCCACGAGCAACGAGGCCACCATCAAGGTGACGAGCACGAACACCATCGCGAAGCCATCCTCGCGCCCAGTTCGGTCGATCAGCCCCCGGATGCTCCATCGCCGGGGCCCGGGGGCGGAACGATCGTGGCCGTGTCGGATGCTCATTGGCATCCACCGCCGGGGCCCGGGGGCGGAACGATCGTGGCCGTGTCGGTCAGATTGATCGTGCGATTGGCCTGCAGCGACTTGTCCGAGGGTCCGACGGCGAATCCGACCGTGACCGCGCCTACCGTCGACGCGGTCGACGCAATCAGCGGCGCCGCGAGCTGATGCGTGGCATCAATCGCCAGATTGCCGCTGATGTATTGGTAGTACTGGAAGAGCGAGCTGGTCCCGCTGATGTACGAGACGTTGGTGGCGAGCGTCCGGGTGCCGCTCGGGGTCGCGTTGAACGCCGACGGAATCCATCCCGCGGGGGGCGTCGCCGAGCTCGTCAGCGCGTATGAGGCGTCCTGGAGCAACCCCCCCGAAGTGAGCCAGACCTCGTGCAGGACGGGGTTTGGAAGTGGCGTCGAGCTGAAGGCGGTCAGGAACCAGATGTGGGATCCGTCGCTCCCGGCCTGCACGGTCGGGACGCTCGACCACACGCAGCTCGAGTTGAGCTCCTGCAACAGCTTCTCCATCCCGATGCGTCCGTTCTGCGTGGCCTCAACACGGTCGGTCGCTGCTTGCGACTGGCGGACAGACGCGTCGAGCACGCCGAGGATCGCGAGCACCACGACGATCCCGGCGACCATGCTGACGAGCAGCTCGACCAAGGTGAAGCCATCGGCCGCAGCCAGCGCAGTTGCCTGGCGAGGCCAGCTCATGTGCAGACTCCCCGGCTTCCGGATCCGAGATACAGACTGACACTCGTGCCGGTCAGCGACGTGTTTGCGACGTTGGTCTGCAACGTGTAAACCGAACGGGCGCCGGCGTTGGTGTCGGCGCACACGGTGTAGTTGCCATACGGGAGGCCCGGGTTGGTCAGCTGCCCCGAACCGTTGGTCATGAACGTGCGCTCGATCGATGGACTACCGCCCGCGGTCGGAGGGTTCCCGCCGCATCCTTGATCGGTCACGATCACGTGCGCGTTCATCAGCACTGGCCCCGGCGCCGATCCAGTGCCGCTGTAGACCGTCAGGTAAAGGGGTGGCACCTGGAGCGCGACGCTCGCTGCTCCGCCGGGCGGCACCACCGCCGTCGGGTCGCGTGCGTGATAGGTGCGAGGCTCATTGGCCGAGCATGAGCCTGCGTAGACGGTGTAGGCCGAGGTGAACGGGAACATGCTCGTGCCTGTGACGGTCGACTGGTAGTTCCCGATCGTCCCGGCCCACCTGAACCCCGGATAGGTCATGTTCGTGTTGAACAGCGTCACCTGATCGCCCGAGACCGCCACCGGCTGCGAACCGCCGTAGGGAATCGTTGTGACTGTCGAGTTGATGGACCCGCCGAGATCGAACTGGAACACCTTGACCGCGCTCGAGGTCTCGATCACCGTCTGGGCCTGCTGGTTTAGAGGCGGAGTGGTATTGCCGTCCTTGTCGACGTAGCCGGGCTGCGACGTGGTCACGTTGTATGTCCCACCGAGAAGCCCGGCGAAGATTGCGCAGCCATTGGCGCTCGTCGTCGAGCTGATACTGGCCGGGCCGGTCGCGCTCACGTTCATGTTCTGGACACCGGTGCCCTGGCTGCCCACGACCTGCACGATCAGCGCCCCGCCAGGCTGTGGCGTGACCAGCGTGGATGCAACGACCTGGCGGTGGGGCCCCCGAGCGCCGCTCGGGAACCACGTCACCGTCGAGGTCGCCTGGACATAGCTGGCGCTGCCGTTAGCCGCGCAGCTGCTGCTCCCGGTCGCTTGGTTTTCGAACTGACCGGTCGACTGAATCGTGAACCGGGTCGACCCCGCCGTGACGGTGTTCGTCTGGCTAAGCCCCGACAGCTGGAAGATCGTGAGGGCACGCAGCCGGTTCTGGTCCTGCTGGGCGAGTGCGTTGGCCTCCGAGCGCTGCTGCTCGTACCCGGTGATCTGGCCGGAGGTATCGAACCCGACCATCACCCCCACGACGATGATGATCAACAGCGCCGCGCTGATGACCAGCTCGATCAGGAGAAACCCATCCTCGCCCGCCGGGCGAGCCCCTCGCAGGATGGTCCGACGGTTTGTGTTCTCGAGCAAACGTCCTCCGGGCCACGAGACGACGGCGCGCACACGCGCGCAGTTCCGAGAATGACCTCGGCAGCTCGGCCGTACGTCCGCTGCGAACGGGGACGCACCGGACGGATGATCGACGCCGCCCAGCGTCGGCAGATGCCCGGATTGCTAGAAGCGGAAAACGGTGCCGGCCGGATCAGTCGACACCGCGGCCAGCCGGGGCAGCGCGGCCGCGAGCACCTCGGCGAAGGTGCCCGTGCTGCGGCCCATCAGCTCGACGAGCGTGGCGACCGGCGTCGGCTCTCCCGGCACCACCTCGTTCGCGTAGTCAGTTATGAAGCCGATCAGCCCGAACGGAAGCTCGAGCTCACCGCAGAGCACGGTCTCGGGCCCCGCGGTCTGGCTCACAGCAGCGACGCCGCACGCGGCGAGCTGGGCGATCTCCGACGGCGTGTTGAAGCGCGGCCCGTCCACATGCCCGTAGGTGCCCCGCTCGCGGACGGGGTGGCCGAGCTCCCTCGCCCCCAGTAGCAGCGCCTCCCGGACCGCGTTGGAGAACGGGCTGCCGTGCAGGATCCAGTGGCCACGAGCCGGATCCCCCGGCTCGGTGAAGAAGGTGCACAACGACCCATCTGAGAGCCGGTTCGACGGGAAGTGCAGGTCGTCGAAAACCACGAGCGACCCGAGCTCGAGACTCGGATCAACCGCCCCGCAGACGGTGCAGGCGACCACCGCCGCTGCGCCGAGCTCCTTCAGCGCCCAGATGTTGGCGCGGTGGGTGACGTGGTTCGACAGCCGGAGATGACCTTCACCGTGACGGGAGACGTGGAGCGACTCCACCCCTCCGTAGATTCCTTCGGTGACGTTGACCTCTCCGAATGGCGTCTGCATGACGAGGGCGCGCGCATCGCCCCAGCCTGGCAGCGAGTATGTGCCCGAGCCGGTGATGATCCCGATCGCCATCGGTCCGCGATCCTAGTCAGGAGCGGCCCAGCGACGGTTCGTCGGCCGCCAGATACTCGTCGAGGCGCGCCACCTTCTCGGTGTCCTCGTACACCTCGTATTCCTTGACGCGGCCCCACGCCATCCGCCCCCAGATCACGTACCGGTTCTCGTAGACGAGCTCCCCGGAGGGCGAGCGGAGGTCGTCGTAGCCCCGAATGCAGAGCGTCATGTTCCACGGGAAGCCCTTGAGCACCACCTCGTCGGCATAGATCTGGATGCCCACCCGCACGAACCGCTGCTGCCAGTTCCGCAGTGCCTCTTTGCCGTGGAACTCCCCGGACCAGCTGTTCTGCCCGGGGAAGTGGAAGACGATGTCAGGTGCATCGAGCGCGATCGCTGGACGGATGTCCCCCTTTCGTATCCGCGCCAGCAGAAATGAGACAAGTCGCATTCCCAGCCAGGAGAGCATTGCCGACCTCCAAGATCGCTACTAGATAGATCGCTCTAGCGATAGACTAACGGAGATGCAGAACACGCGCCAACGGATCGTCCAGACGAGCGCCGAGCTGATGCGTCTTCAGGGCTTCAACGCCACCGGGATCAAGCAGATCGTGGAGGCCGCGCAGGCTCCGTTCGGGTCGATCTACCATTTCTTCCCCGGAGGGAAAGAGCAGCTCGGCGCCGAGGCGATAAGAGTCTCAGGCTCGCTCTATGAGCAGCTGATCCCGGCGGTTTTCGACCAAGCCCCCGACGTGGTCACCGGGATCCGCGACTTCTTCGCGGGAGCCGCCCAGCACCTCCGCGAGACCGACTTTGCCGACGCCTGCCCGATCGCGACGGTCGCACTCGAGACATCGAGCTCCAGCGAACCGCTGCGGCTCGCCTGCGCCGACGTGTTCGAGAGCTGGATCGCCGCGGGAGCGGAGCGGCACGCCGGTGCGGGCATCGACCAGGCCAGGGCGAGGGAGCTGACGATCGGCCTGCTGGCGGGGCTCGAAGGGGCGTTCGTCCTCTCGCGCGCCCTTCGCAGCACGGAGCCGCTCGAAATCGCCGGCCGGCTCGTGGCCTCGGCAGTTGGGGCGGAGCTCGACCAGGCCTAACGGGCTGGATCTAGCGAGGGACCCGTCCGCCCTCGGCCCCGGGCTCGCTGGCCGGCCCACGCCGCGCAGCGATACCCAGGACCCGCATCGCCTTCAGTCCCAGCGATAGCTTCTCCCGACCGTCGGTCGAGGAGACGTCGAGCCCGGTCAGCTCCCGGACGCGCTCGAAGCGATACCTGACCGTGTGGCGATGGGTGAACAGGCGGGCGGCAGTCGCGTTGACGTTCGCATCGCATTCGAGGAAGGTCGACAGCGTGCCCAGCAGGTCGGTCTCGTATTGCTCGTCGTACAGCGCGATCGGGCGCACGGTCTGCTCGTAGAAGCGCCGCAGCTCCGCGGGATCGCTCATGTGCGGAAGGAGCAGCTGATAGGTGCCGGTCTCCTCGAACGTGAGCTCGGAGCGGTCAGGGTCGCCCTCCACTACGTTGGCAGCGAGCAGCGCCTCGTGACCTGCGCGGCGCAGGTCCGCGGGATCGGCGGCTCTGCGGCTGCGCCCCAGCGCGAAGGCGAAGCCCGGCAGGCCCGACTCGAGCTCGCGCAGAATCGCTGCTCCCGCACGGCGCACAAGATCACCGTCCGGATCCGGCACGAGGACCGCAACCTCGGCGGAGTCCTCCGACGCTGCAGCGGCAATCGAGCCCGACGAGACCGAACGCGCTCCCCGCTGCGCCAGTGCCAAGAGCCGCCGGCGCCAGTCCTCCTCGGTCGGGTTCCGTGGATGGGCGCGCAAAACAATGATTGCCGCGCCGGCGCCGAGGTCGATTCCGAGCTCCCTGCCGCGCGCGATCAGCTCGTCGCGCCCCTCGATCTTGCCCTCCAGAATCGCTCTCTGGAAGCTTGCCCTCGCCGCCTCGGACGCGAGCTCAGGGGCACGCACCCGCTCGACCTCAGAGGCGATCAGGGTGCTGAGCAGCCGCAGCAGCGCGGCATCTGGCGCACGCTCGCGGGCGCGCATCCGCAGCTGTCCGGCGTCAGTCTCGGCGACCTTCAACTCGATCGTCGTGACGTCGGGGGAATCTCGCATCAGCGATACCTCGTCGGCCGGAGAGCGCGCGGCGACCGCAAGCACCGCGCCGGAGCGGTCGATCAGAACCAGGCTCGCGTGCAGCGCCCGCGCAGCGGCCCGAAGGATCTCGGGCAGGCCAGCGCCCGCCTCCACGGCGTCGGTGACTGCCGCAAGCGAGGAGAGATCGGGCACGGAAGCCTGCGCTGCTGACTCGCGATACGGGGCGCTGTCGGCGCTCACTCGCGCAGCGGCCTCAGAATACGCGAGGCCACTCCACGACGACGAGCGCGCCCAGCACCAGACCGATCCCGACCAGCGCGGCGAGCACGTACAGGGACAGGACGACTGCCGCTACGCGCTCGAGCGGCCGGCGGTATGCCGTGACGGCCGGGATCACAACCAGCCCCAAGAACGCCGCAATCCCGAACACTCCGAGGCAGGCACCGACCAGGTAGGTGACGGATTGGTTGCTCATCGCACGCCTACAGATTGTGCCCCACCCCGCAGATGGGGGCGAGTGCTGCCACCCGGTACAGGCGATGCCGCCACCGCTCCTGGGTACTCGGGCGCAAGCGAGGCGGCCGCCGCGGCGGCACGCTCAGGCGCCCGCGCTCCCCAGAACAGCCCGGCGACGGTCGGACCAGATCCGCACACAAAGCTGTGATCGGCGCCTGCAGCAAGTACCGCGCGAAGCGTCTGATCGATCTGCGGTGCGAGCGCCAGCGCAGCCGGCTCCAGGTCGTTGACGAGCATCGACGCGGGAAGCTCCGCTCCTGGGCGAAGAGCGGCGGCAAGCTTTTCCTCGAGCTGGGCGATGCGCTCGGGAGCGTGTCCCAGGTCCATCCGGTCCGCCTGCGCATACACCTCGGCGGTTGACAAGCCAAACGGCTGCGGCACGATCGCGAAGGCGTGGGACGCCAGTGCGGGCATCTGTTGCACGACCTCTCCCGCCCCGGTGGCGAGCACCAATCCGGGCTCGAGCAGTCCAGGCACATCTGATCCGAGCAACGCCGCGACCGCGGCCCGGATATCCGCGGGCACCTTCGTTATCTCGCCGGCGAGCCTCAGCGTTGCCGCGGCGTCCGCAGAACCTCCACCCATCCCGGCCGCCGTCGGGATCCGCTTCACGATCGTGACCCGGACGGGCGGCGCATCCCATCCATGCGCGCGCAGCGCCGAAAGCGCATCGCTGACCAGATTGCGTCCTTCGACGCCCGGGCAAATTACCGCGTCCGGGCCGTCGGCGGCGGTTTCGAGCGTCAGCTCGTCAGCGAGCGACAGCGACTCCATCAGCGTGATCAGCTGATGACGGCCGTCAGCGCGCACACGCCCAAGGAACAGGAAGATGTTGACCTTCCCCGGAGCGAGCGCCGTGACTTTCA
>CATPAX010000231.1 GCA_955652215.1 uncultured Solirubrobacteraceae bacterium
CTCCGAGGTCGAGGCTGCCACCGGCCTCAGCTGCTCGATCGGGATCGGCCCCAGCAAACTGGTCGCCAAGGTCGCCTCTGACGCCGAGAAGCCGCGGGGGTTCGTCATGCTCACCCGCGAGGAGGCGTGCGCACGGTTCGCGGCCGCGCCGTGCGGCTTGGTTCCGGGAATCGGCCCGAAGACCGCAGAGCGCCTGCGGGCGGAGGGCATCGAGACGCTGGGCAAGCTCGCCGCGGCACCGGCTCCCGCGCTCGCGGCGCGCTTCGGGACCCGGTTCGGCGCTGAGCTCCAGCGCCGGGCGCGGTTCGAGGACGACTCTCCCGTCAGCCAGGAGCGCAAGGTCATCTCAGAATCCCGGGAGGTGACCTTCGATGCCGACATCGCCGAGCTAGCCGAGCTGGAGCGGATCCTCGTAGGGTTGGTCGAGCGCCTGTGCGACACGCTCGAGCGCCAGCAGCGGTGTGGACGGACGGTCGGCATAAAGGTCCGGCTCGACGACTTCTCGACCCACACACGCGCGCGGACGCTACAGCGGGCCGTGAGCTCCGCAGAGCAGGTGTGGCCGGTCGCTCGCGATCTGTTACGCCGATTCTCTCCCCCGAGGCCGGTGCGATTGATCGGCGTACGAGTCGCCGGGCTCGAAACGACGCTCCAACCGGGCGCGGCGCAGTTGAGCTTGGTGCTCTAGTAGAGAAGGGAAGCGAGTTGACGCCTGGTCGCTCGCGCAACGGGGTGATCCACGCCCAGCTCATCGAGTATGCCGACGACCACCCGGCGCAGCTTGTCGCGCGACCCATTCGCTGACGCGTCAGCCGAGAGAGCGGCCATCAGGAGCTCTATGGCGCGTTCGCGATCGCCCGAATCCAACGAGGCGAAAGCTTCGTGCACCCCTGGCTGGTCCCCGTCGGTGCGCTCGAGCTCGATCCGCGCCGTAAGGCCGTTAGCGGCAAAGCTGCCTGGCACCGCCTGCAGGATCTGGAGCGCCTCGTCGTCCTCGCCACGCTGATGCAGCAGCCGGGCGAGCGGCACTGCCGCGTCAGCTCGTGCGGGCTCGAGCTCGCGCGCTCGGCGCAGCGAGGCCTCGTCGCCCAGCTCGACCAGGCGGTCGGCCTCGGAGGGGAGGAGCGAGTCCAAGAATCGCTCGATGGCCTGTTGAGGCTGCGCGCCGGTGAACTGCGCCACCACCTCGCCCTCTCGGAACGCCTTGACCGCGGGAATTCCCTGGATGCGGAAAGTCTGGGCGAGCCGCGGATTGGCGTCAACGTCCACCTTGGCGAGCTCGACCTTGCCGTCGCGCGCCGCGACCGCCCGCTCGATGAGGGGTCCCAGCGCTCGGCAGGGACCACACCACTCCGCCCAGAAGTCGACGACCACGGGCAAGGTGCGCGAGCGATCGAGGACCGCGGTTTGGAAATCGAGTTCTGAGACATCCATGAGTTCGATGGTAGCGGCGGGGAATCGGCACAAAAGAGCGAGCCGGCCACGAGCATTCAGCGGTGGAAGGTCGTCAAGCCAGCGCGCAAATAGTCTCTACCGTATGGCGGAGCTCTTGATTGACAGCGGAGGAGCCCGGCTGTCGATGGAAGGGGAAGGGGAAGGTCAGCCTGTGGTGCTGCTGCACGGGCTGACCGCGACTCGCCACTACGTGGTGATGGGCTCGCGCGCCCTCGAGCGCTCCGGTCACCGCGTGGTCGCCTACGACGCCCGCGGGCATGGCCGCTCAGCTCCCGCCCCCGGGCGAGACGCCTACACCTACCGTGACATGGGAGCCGACCTCTTGGCGGTGCTCGATCGCCTCGAGATCGCCCGCGCCGTCCTGGCCGGGGCCTCGATGGGCGCGCATACAATCCTCTGGCTGGCGCTCTGCGCCCCGGAACGGGTCGCCGGACTGGTGGTCATCACCCCGGCCTACGACCCCGAGGTCAATGACGAGCCGAGGCGCCTGGCGCGCTGGGACGCACTTGCGGATGGCCTCGAGCAGGGCGGGGTGGAGGGCTTCATTGCTGCCTACGGCAACCCGCGGGTGCCGGAGCGATGGCGAGAAACGGTGATCAAGGTGATCCGGCAACGCTTGTCTGCGCACGAGCATCCAACCGCCGTCGCTGACGCTCTGAGGGCAGTCCCACGATCTCATCCGTTTGCAGCCATCGAGGATTTGGCGGCGATCTCGGTGCCAGTCACCGTGGTGGCCAGCAATGACGAGGCGGATCCCGGCCATCCTCAGGAAATCGCCGAGCGCTACGCAGCCGCTATCCCGGCCGCGCGGTTGATCACAGACGAGCCAGGACGCTCGCCGATCGCGTGGCAGGGGAGTCAGCTCTCGAAGGTGATCGCCGAGCTCGCTGCGCGGGCAGGCACAGCCTAAAAGTCGAGTAGTCATAAACCCCCTGGTGTCGGGCTCAGGCGGCGGCAATTTCACAAGAATCTCAGTACGCCGGTTGAAAGCGTGGCTGCCCGCCAGTGTGCGAGCCTCCCGAGACCATGAGCGACGCACCGGCCGGATATTCAGGGACCCCGCTCCCGCGCAAGCTCGGAATCAAGCCTGGGGCGAGACTCGGGCTGATCGGTGCGCCGGAGGCGTTCGACCGGACGCTTGGGGAGCTTCCCGTTGGTGTGCGGGTGGGGCGGACGGCCAGAGGTCCACTCGATGTCGTAGTGGCGTTCTTCAGCGACAGGGCAGCGCTCGAGCGGCGACTGCCTGCGCTGCGCTCGGCGCTCGATCCGGCCGGCGGACTGTGGGTCGCCTGGCCCAAACGAGCATCGGGCGTGGCCACGGATCTCACCGAGGGCGGGGTGCGAGAGGTCGGCCTAGCGTCCGGCCTGGTCGACAACAAGGTCTGCGCGATCGACGAGGTCTGGTCCGGCCTGCGATTCGTCTACCGGCTGAGAGATCGCTGAGCGCATCGGTGAGCGAATCGCCGGCCGTTCGCTAGCCGACCACGACCGGTTCAGGACGCGCGTGCGCCGGCGCCAGATAGCCGTTGCCCAGGAAGTGGATGAGCACGACCAATGACACACGTCGGCGCTTCGGGCCGCGCCCGGGCTTGCGGGTGAGCACGGTCTGCGCGGAGAACGTGCAGTTCGGCGCCACCGCTGCGACGCTGAGGGCGACCGTGCGGAACCCGTGCAAGACGCGGATTTTGACCTCGCCGCTACAAGCGAACTGGGGCAGAATCCCGGCGAGTCCGGAAATCGTGCCGGACGTGGTGAACACGAACGGCCGATGTCGCGAGCGGTGCGGGGAGGTCCCGGCCCTCAAGTGCGGGACGGGAGCGACCAGAGGCTCGGTCATGAAGATCTGGTCGAGCCCATACTGCGCCGGGAAGCCGGCACGGACGGCCACCATGCGATAGTGGAAGATCGTCCCAGGTGCAAGGCCCTGAATCGCCACTATTGCGGTCTGTGCGGTGTGGCTGCCCGGGAACGATCCCCCGGCGGTCTGGCTTCCGTAACCGCTGGTGGGGCCGTACTGGAAGTAGTACGAGGTGTTGACTCCGTTCGGGTTGACGACTCCGGTGAACGTCACAAATGTCTTACCGACGTTCACGGC
>CATPAX010000232.1 GCA_955652215.1 uncultured Solirubrobacteraceae bacterium
GCCTCGGCGGCACGCGCCCAGCCCACGCCGGCGGTGCCGGCAGTAATCGACGGGCCAAGCCCGGACATAGCCGCCCCGGCCGGCCTCGGAATATCCGTGGCACGCGATGGCACCGGCGGCCTCGTCTACCTCAAACAGGTTGCGGGCGTCGCGCACGTGTTCGTCTCCGTGCTCGCCGGTGGAACCTTTCGGCAGCCGGTCGAGGTTGACCCGGCCCTCGCCGGTCCTTCGTCTCAGCCCGTGCTGGCAGCGGGCAACGGAGGCTTGCTGGAAATCGCGTTCATCAACGGCGGCCGGCTGTACGTCGTGCAGCAGGCAGCGTCGACAGCGGCCCTCGGTGCGCCGACCTCGCTGTTCGCGGGCGCGACGAACCCGGCGATCCAGATGACGAACTTCGGGAAGGCGTACCTGGCGTTCACCGCGAGCGACGGTGCCGGCTTCGACGTCAGGACGGCCTACTACTACGCCGGACAGTGGTCCCTCGAGGCAGCTCCACTGAATGCCATTCCCGCAGACAACGCGGGGACTGGAGCCGGGCGTCCCGCCGTTGCGGCCGCCGGGGATGGAGTCGCGATCGTCGCGTGGGGCGAGAATGGGCACGTTTACACCCGGCGCGTGTGGGCGACCGCGCCGAGCGTCGTGTTCGAGCAGGCGGATGCGCCGCTGCCGGGCTGCTCGGAGACCTCCGCCGGGCAGCCCGCGGTTTCGGCCGGCGGAGACTCTTCGTACGCGCCCGTCGCGTTTGCAGAGCTCCTGACCTGCGGCGGCCAGTCGCAGTCCCGCGTGCTGGTCAACCGGCTCCACGCCTCGGTCTATGACGGCGTCACGCCGGCCGACGGGCTTCCCCCGCCGCCTAGCGACGGCGCCGCCCAGCCACGGGTAGCGGTCACCGAGTACGGCACCGGCTGGGTCACCTCGGCCCGCGTCGGCGCTCGCGACGTCTATGCGATGGCGCTCGGCTCGAACGGCTCGCCCGGCCCGGTCGCCCAGATCAACGGTCTCCCGAACGCCTCCGCCCCCGACGCCGTTCCGGCGGTCGCTGGGCTGTTCTCCGATCTGATCGCCTGGCAGCACGATCCAGGCGCCTCACAGATGCCGGAGATCCGTATCCGGTACGCCCCACAGGAGTCCGGGCTCGGACCGGAGCAGGTCCTGTCATCGACCGCGCAAGGACCCACCGACGCGGCCGCGGGGCTGGCCGGCGGGGGAGACGTGGCCGGCGACGCAGTCGTCGCTTGGGTCCAGGGCACCCCGGGCGCGCTGGCGATCGTCGTGGCGCAGCTGTACCAGCCGCCCCGAACGCCGGTACCGGCCACGGTCTTTCGGTATGTCCAGACCACGACGCCGACGCTCAGCTGGAGCGCGGCGGGCGCGGTGTGGGGGCCGATCAGCTATCTCGTCACGCTCGACGGCGCTCAGATCGCGCAGACGTTCGCCACGTCCGCGCGGGCCGCGAGCGCCCTCACGCAGGGGGCCCACTCCTGGTCGGTGGTTGCAGCCAATCCTGCGGGCTTGCAGCGCTCCTCGCGGACGGCCACCGTATTTGTGGACACGATCGCGCCGCTGGTGAGGTTCAAGGTCACAGGTCACCGGCGTGCGGGCTCGGTGGTTCACATCTCGGTTTCGTACACCGATGCCCCGCCACCTCTGCCGGCGGCCGATGCTTCGGGTGTCGCACAGGTGCTGGTCAAGTGGGGAGATGGCTCTCGATATGTCATTCACCACGGCAAGTTTCACGCCTACAAGCGTCCAGGCCGCTACAAGGTCACGGTCATCGTCAAAGACCGAGCCGGCAACACGACGGTCGTCGTCGGATATGTGCGCATCCGCCCCGCAAAGGCCGCTCGGCGCCGCTCGCATTAGCCACCCTCGAGCTCGGCTACGTGCCCGAGGAGTTCGCCTCGTTCGTGCCGGGCTGGATCGCGAATGTCTCCACTGACGCCGGCCGCAATCTCGGCTTTACTTCGGTGGCGCCTTCCGGCGCCGGATCCGGATCTACGCCGACTGCGGCTCTTGGCGCGGGTGGGATAGCTCGCGAGGCGACGACGCGGCCGGGAAGAGCGCGGATGCAGACGCTGTAGTGCGAGGCGCGTTTCTACTAGCCTGGACCCGGTGACATCGACAGCGCCTCAGAGCTCGCTCAAGCGAACACCGCTGTTCGAGCTCCACGGCGCCGCAGGCGCGAAGCTCGTCCCGTTCGCCGGCTGGGAGATGCCCGTTCAGTATCAGGGAATCCGTGAGGAGCACATCGCCGTGCGCCGCGACGTTGGCATCTTCGACGTCTCGCATATGGGGCAGATCGAGAGCCGAGGTCCGGAGGCTATGCAGTTCCTGCAGGGCCTCCTCTCCAATGACCTCCGCAGGCTCGTGGAGGGCGGCGCGCAATACAGCGTGATGTGTCGTACGGACGGGGGAGTCCTCGACGACCTTTTCACCTACAGGCTCGCGGAGTGCCGGTTCCTGACCGTCACGAACTCGGCCAACCACGAGAAGGACCTGGCGTGGTTCTCCAAGCACGCAAAGGAGTTCGACGTCGACGTGCTCGACCACCAGAACGACTACGCGATGCTTGCCGTGCAGGGACCGCGTGCCCGTGATCTGGTGCGCTCGCTCGCCGATGGCGCGCTGCCGCCGCGGTTTCGCTGCGCACAGCGCACGATCGCGGGCTCGCCGATGCTCGTATGCGGGACTGGATACACCGGCGAGGACGGCGTGGAGCTGCTGCTCGACCCAGACGCCGCGCCGGGGGTCTGGACCGCGATCACCGATGCCGGCGCGACTCCGGCTGGGCTCGGGGCGCGCGACACGCTCCGTCTCGAAGCTTGCTTTCACCTCTACGGCAACGACCTGAGCGAGGATCGCGGGCCAATCGAGGCGGGGCTCGGGTGGTGCTGCAAGGAGGAGACAGGCTTCATCGGCTCCGAAGCTGTCGCGGCGGCCCGGGACTCGATCACCGAGAGGCTCGTGCCTTTCACGATCGACGGACCGGGAATCGCGCGGCAGGGCAACCAGGTGCTCGGTGACGGCGTGGTCACCAGCGGCTCGTTCTCTCCCTGCCTGGAGCGGGGGATCGGGATGGCATATGTTCCGATCGAGCGCGCGGAGCCGGGCACCTCGATCGAAATCGACGTCCGGGGCCGGACCCGGCCCGCGACTGTGCAGCGCAAGCCCCTGTACCGAAAGGGATCGTGAAAATGGCCGAGGCAAGCTACCCCGAAGACCTCCTGTACCACCCCGAGCACGACTGGGCTCGCCTCGATGGCGAGCAGGCCACGTTCGGGATCACCTGGTTCGCCCAGGACGCCTTGGGCGAGGTGGTGTTCTTCGACCCACCGAAGGTCGGAGCCGAGGTCCGCAAGGGCGAGCCGTACACCGAGGTCGAGTCGGTCAAGGCAGTGTCCGATGTGGTGGCGCCCCTATCCGGTGAGGTCGTGGAAGTCAACGACGCTCTAGAGCAGAACCCGGACAAGATCAACGAGGACCCATACGGGGAAGGGTGGCTCGTGAAGGTGAAGCTCGCAGACAATTCTGAGACGGACTCGCTGATGGACTCCGCGGCCTACAAAGCCAGCCTGCAGTGAGCAGGTACACGTCCGTCACGGACTCCGATCGCAGCGAGATGCTGGCGACGATCGGCGTCGGGTCGATCGAGGAATTGTTCACCGACATCCCGCCGAGCCTGCGGCTCGACCGGCCGCCGCACCTCGGTGAAGGTCTCTCAGAGCTCGAGGTGTTCGAGGAGCTCCGAGCGCTCGCCTCGCGAAACGTCAGCACCGATGACGAGATCTCGTTTCTCGGGGCGGGGATGTACGACCACTACATCCCGGCGCTGGTCGATTCGATCACCCAGCGCTCTGAGTTCCTGACCCCCTATACGCCTTACCAGCCGGAGATCTCCCAGGGCGGCCTGCAGGCGATGTTCGAGTATCAGACGGCCATCAGCGAGCTCACCGGCCTGCCGGTGTCAAACGCATCCGTATACGACGGCCCAAGCGCCGTGGCGGCCGCGGCGTACGTGGCCAAGCTCTCCCGCGGACGCAGCCGGTTCGTGGTCTCCCGGGGCGTGCATCCGCATTCCCGGGAGGCGCTCCGAACGCTGGCTCGCGGGTGGAACATGGAGGTGCAGGAGGCCTCGCTGAAGGACGGCCTGACCGAGCTGCCGGAGCTCGACGACCAGGTCAGCGCGGTGATCTTCCAGCAGCCGAACTTCCTCGGCGCAGTCGAGGATCTGGACGCTGCCGCGGCGGCCGCAACGGAGGCCGGCGCGCTGAGCATCTGCGCGTGCGATCCGGTGTCGTTGGCACTCCTGAAGGCGCCCGGCGAGTGCGGGGTTGAGATCGCCGTCGGTGAGGGCCAACCGCTCGGCAACCGCCTTGACTTCGGAGGGCCTTCGTTCGGGTTCTTTGCCACCACCGAGGAGCTGATCAGGCGGATCCCCGGAAGGATCGCCGGCGAGACGCGGGACACCGAAGGCCGCCGGGGATTCGTGCTGACGCTCCAGACGCGTGAGCAGCACATTCGCAGGGAGCGGGCGACTTCGAACATCACCACCGCCCAGGCGCTGAACGCGCTCGCCGGCGTGATCTATCTGAGTTGGCTGGGGCGGCGAGGGTTCGTGGAGCTGGCGGAGCTGATCGTGCAGCGCACCGCCTACGCGCGGGACCGTCTATGTGAGATCGAGGGGGTGGAGCTCCTCCACCAGCAGCCGGTGGTGCGCGAGTTCGCGATCACTCTGCCCGTACCGGTGCAAGAGGCCGTCGCCAAGTGCAGAGAGCGCGGGATCAACCCGGGATATCCGCTCGGCCGCGATTACCCCGAGCACGCCGATGCACTTCTCGTCGCGCTCACGGAGAGGCGGACCCGATCGGACATCGACAGGCTGGTAGACGTTCTCACGGACGCGGTGGGGGCGGCCGCGCCCGCCTTGCCGGGGGTGGCGAGATGATCCGCGAGGCCGACGACGAGCTAACGATTTACGAGCGCTCCAAGCCTGGCCGGCGGGCGTTTGTGGCGCCGGAGCTGGATGTTCCCGAGAGGCCGCTCGACCAGCTGCTCCCGGCAGCGTGCCGGCGCTCCGAGCCTCCCCGCCTGCCGGAGGTCTCAGAGCCGGAGATCGTTCGCCACTACAACCGGCTCTCGAGGCGCAACTTCGACCTCGACACCGGCTTCTATCCGCTCGGCTCCTGCACGATGAAGCACAACCCGAAGCTGCACGAGCGCGTGGCCGCGCTCCCAGGCCACTCCCATCTGCATCCGCTCCAGGACCCGGCGGCAGCCCAGGGAGCGCTCGAGCTGATGTGGCGTCTGCAGCAGGCTCTCGGGGAGATCGCCGGCCTGCCGCATGTGTCCCTGCACCCGTCGGCGGGCGCGCACGGCGAGCTCGCGGGCGTGCTGCTGACGCGCGCATTTCACGAGGACAAGGGGGAGCACCGCTCGACGGTGCTGGTACCCGATACCGCGCACGGGACAAATCCCGCGACGGTCACGATGGGCGGCTACGACGTCGTGCACGTCGGCAGCGATGCGAACGGGAACGTCGACCTCGACGATCTGCGCGCGAAGGCGAACGAGCACGTGGCCTGCCTGATGCTCACCAACCCCTCGACGTTAGGCCTGTTCGAAACCGGGATCGAGGAGATCGAGCGGATCGTCCACGGGGTCGGCGCAACCCTCTACTACGACGGGGCGAACCTCAACGCGATCATGGGCTTCTCGCGACCGGGGGACATGGGGTTCGACATCGTTCACTTCAACTTGCATAAGACCTTCACTCAACCACACGGAGGCGGAGGCCCAGGCGCCGGCCCGATCGCCGTCTCCGAGCGGATCGAGCCCTACCTGCCGCGGCCCCAGGTTGTTCGTCTCGAGCACAGCTCGAACGGGGCCGAAGCTGTCTACGACCTCGACTACGACCGCCCCAAGTCGATCGGCCGGCTGCGTGGCTTCCAGGGCAACTACGGCGTGTTCGTGCGCTCCTACGCATACATCCGCTCGCTCGGCGCTCCGGGGCTGCGCGAAGTCTCCGAGGTCGCAGTGCTGAACGCCAACTATCTGCTCGCGAAGCTCCGCCAGGAAGGCGTGCTCGAGTACCTGCCGGCCGCCTACGAGCGCATCTGCATGCATGAGTTCGTGCTTTCGGGGGCGCCGATGAAGCGCGAGCTAAAGATCAGGACGCTCGACCTCGCCAAGCGGCTGCTCGAGCGCGGCGTACATCCGCCCACGGTGTACTTCCCGCTGATCGTCGACGAGGCGCTGCTGATCGAGCCAACCGAGACGGAGACCAAGGAGACGCTCGATCGCTTCGTCGCGGTCCTGGCGGAGGTGCTGCGAGAAGCCAGGGACGATCCTGAGATCGCTCGCACAGCTCCCCAC
>CATPAX010000233.1 GCA_955652215.1 uncultured Solirubrobacteraceae bacterium
GGTCCGAACGCGTCGACGACTCGCCGGACGTAGCTCTCCCACGCCCGCAGATGCCCGGCTTGGCCAGCCGGCGGGTGGTATCGCACCTGGAGCTCGACCTCGAACCCAGCGCTCGTGTAGCGCCGAGCGACGTGCCTGACCTTCGTGATGTCCGCGTTACCGGCTGCCCAGAACAGGCGGCTCAGCCTCACGACGAGCACGCGCCCGGATGGGCGCAGGGCTTTGAGCGCGGCGATGTCGAGCGCGGGATTGTCCGGCGCCGACGGTGTCTGCTTGGCACCGGCGCTGCCAGCGATGTCGGGATCGACCCCGAACCGAAGCGACGCTCGTGGAGGCGGGGGGCCCGCACCGTAAGAGCGCACACACAGCGGATCGGTGCTGGATCGCGCCGAACCGGCGAATGGCGCCAGCAGCGAAAGGAGCGCAATTCCCGCCACGAAGACGCCGCCACGTCGCATCGCGGCGATCGTAGTGCCTGGGGCCGCAAGCAATCGCCCGCCACGCACGCCCCGCTGACGCCATGATTACCCAGGAAAGCCTGGCAATGAGCTCCCCCTTCCACTCGATCTACAGCCATGGGTTCGTGCGCCTGGCGGCCGCTGTCCCTCGCGTCGGGCTGGCCGACCCGGCCTTCAACGTGCAGCGCACCGCTGCACTCGCGCGCCGCGCCTCGGACGAACACGCCGCTCTGGTCGTGTTCCCGGAGCTCGGGTTATCGGGCTACTCGATCGAGGATCTCCTGCATCAGCGGGCGCTGAGCGATGCCGTGGAAGAAGCACTCGGGACCCTCGTGGCGCGGAGCACGGCGCTCGGGCCTGTGATCGTGGTGGGCGCGCCGCTTCTAACCGAAGGCGGCCGGTTCAACACTGCGGTCGTGATCCACCGCGGGCGTGTACTCGGCGTCGTTCCCAAGAGCTACCTCCCGGAATACCGGGAGTTCTACGAGAAGCGTCACTTCCGGGCGGCACGCGATGCGGTCGGCCGGGAGATGCAGCTCCTCGGCGAGACCGTGCCGTTCGGGGTCGACCTCCTGTTCTGCTGCCGCGACCTGCCTGGATTCTCCCTCTATGTGGAGATCTGCGAAGACGTGTGGTCGCCGATCCCGCCGAGCAGCTTCGGGGCGTTGGCCGGCGCCACCGTGCTGGCGAATCTGTCCGACAGCAATATCACGGTCGGAAAGGCCGAGTACCGGCGCGCGCTGTGCGCCTCGCAGTCGGCGCGGACCATCGCCGGCTACGTCTTCACCTCCGCCGGGAACGGTGAGTCCACAACGGATCTCGCGTGGGACGGCCAGGCGCTGATCCACGAGAACGGCGAGCTTCTGGCCGAGAGCGAGCGCTTCTCCCCCGATGAGCAGCTCGTCTGCGGGGACCTTAATCTCGATCGTCTGCTATCCGATCGCGCCAGCACCAGCAGCTTTGGGGACTGCATCCACGATCACCGCGAGCGGCTGTCCGGAATGCGGCGAATCGGATTCGAGCTCGATCTCGGCGCACAGGCGGTGCCACTACGGCGCGAGATCGAGCGCTTCCCCTACGTCCCGGCCGATCCGAGAAGCCGCAACGAGCGCTGCGAGGAGGTCTACAGCATCCAGGTCCAGGCCCTCGAGACCCGGCTGCGCGCGACCGGCATCGAGAAGGTCGTCATCGGCGTCTCCGGTGGACTGGATTCGACTCATGCTCTGATCGTCGCCGCGCGTGCGATCGATCACCTCGGACTACCGCGCTCAAACGTGCTTGGCTACACCATGCCGGGATTTGCCACCAGCGAGCTGACCCTGCGAAACGCGCACGCGCTGATGCGGGCGCTCGGCGTGAGCGCCTCGGAGATCGACATCCGGCCCTCGGCGACGCTGATGCTGCGCGACCTGGGTCACCCGGCGGCCGGCGGAGATCCTGTATACGACATCACCTATGAGAACGTTCAAGCGGGCGAGCGGACCTCCCACCTGTTCCGGCTGGCGAACCACCATCGGGCGATCGTGGTCGGGACCGGTGACCTTTCGGAGCTGGCCCTTGGATGGAGCACCTACGGGGTCGGTGACCAGATGTCTCATTACAACGTCAACGCTTCGGTTCCGAAGACGCTGATCCAGTTCATGTTGCGCTGGGCGATCGACACCTCCCAGTTCAACGAGCAGGCGAGCGACATTCTCGCCTCGGTACTCGAGACAGAGATCTCACCGGAGCTGGTGCCTCACCAGGACCCCGATGCCCAGCGCCCGGGAGCCGACAGCGAGAAGGTCGTCGGGCCGTATGAGCTCCAGGACTTCTTCCTCTACCACGTGCTGCGGTTCGGCTACACCCCGAGCAAGGTCGCATTCATGGCCCATCACGCGTGGGGCGATCGCTCGACCGGACGGTGGCCCGACCTGATCCCCGAGGCTCGGCGCAACGAGTACTCCCTCGCCGAGCTCAAGCGATGGCTCGAGGTCTTCCTCGAGCGCTTCTTTCACACCAGCCAGTTCAAGCGCTCGGCGATGCCCAACGCTCCCAAGGTCGGCTCGGGCGGTTCGCTGTCCCCGCGCGGCGACTGGCGCGCGCCCAGCGACGGCTCAGCGACAATGTGGCTGGCGCAGCTGAGGGAAGGGGTGCCGGACGAGACCTAGAGGACCCACCAGTGGGGTTTCCCGTACATACGCGGACCGCGCGAGGGTATGGCTGCGATTCCGTCCAGTGACGCCGATGTAGCGGAGATGACGACCGTCTCAGAGCACGGAGGCATAGGGCAGCCCGCGTTCGGGCGCAGCGCTGCGCGCCGACGCCCGATCGTGCGACGTGCCCCGGTTTGCCTGGGCGTACTCGTGTTCGCGATTCACCTTGCCCACGGCCAGCTCGGCTTGGGGGGCCACGCGCTCGACGCCGTGATCGACGACTGGCTTTTGAACGCGGTGTTCGTCATGGCGGCCGCGTCCTGCCTGCTGAGAGCTCGCCGGGTCCGCGCAGAGCGACTGGCCTGGGTGTTGCTGGCTATCGGTCTGCTGCTCGACGCCTCGGGTGACATGTACTTCTCGCTCGTCTACGGAGACTCCTCGAACGCCAGCCCGACGCTCGCCGACGCGTTCTATCTCCTCTACTACCCGGTGGTGTACGGAGCGATCGTGCTGCTCATGCGCCCGCGGATGGAGCGCTTCTCGGCGAGCA
>CATPAX010000234.1 GCA_955652215.1 uncultured Solirubrobacteraceae bacterium
ACCACGCGCCACGCACCGAAGCCCTCGGAGAGCTTGAACACATGGCTGTTAGTGGCCCGTGCAAGCCGGCGCGCCAGCGTTTTCGGGTCGCTTTGAGCGGCAACGTCGTAGTCGCTGGTCCGACGGCCCAGCAGCCTGTCGCGGACGGCGCCTCCGACAAGCCATCCCTCGCCGATCTGGGCCAGTGCATCGAGCGGCTTCACACCGGTTCTCCGTCGCGGTGATATGAGCGCGGGACACGACGGGAGATGCTGCACAGGACCTCGTAGTTGATCGTGCCGATCGCGGCCGCCACCTGCTCGGCGGTCTGGCGCTGGCCGCCGCTGGATCCGAGGATCGTCACGGGCTCGCCCTCCCTGACCTTCCCCCCTCCTCCGATGTCGAGGGTGATGTTGTCCATGCTCACCGCGCCGACGATCGGGTAGCGGTGCTCGCCGATCAGCACGTGGCCGTCGCCGCTGAGCGCCCGATGCAAGCCGTCTCCGTATCCGATCGGGATGGTGGCGATCCGGGTCTCTCGCGAAGCCACGAACTTCCTGCCGTAGCCAGCGCTGTCTCCCACCGCGGCCCGCTTGACCGCCGCCACGTATGAGGTCAGCTCGAGGGCCGGCTCGAGACCGAGCGGCTCTGGGTCCCCATGCATCGGATCGCATCCGTATATCGCGATCCCGCAGCGGACCATGTCGAAGTGGCTTTCGGGATGGCGCAGGGTCGCGGCGCTGTTGGCCGCGTGGACCGTGATCCCACCGTTCTCGCGCCGCAGCTCGGCGACGAATGGCGCGAACCTCGAAAGCTGCTGGGCCACGAACTCCGGATCCTCCTCGGCTGTCGCGAAGTGCGTCATCGCCCCAGCCAGCGTAAGCCGGGGCGTCTGGTCGGTCACGAGCAGCGCAACCCGCAGCGCCTGCTCGAGATCGCGCGTGCCGAGCCGGCCGAGGCCCGTATCGAGCTTTACATGAACGCGGGTCGGGTGCGAGGCGCTCCCGGCGACGGCCACCACGAAGCCCTCGCTCCAGGCGACCACCTCGGCTCGCGCCGCCAGGGCGAGGGGCAGCTCCTCGGGGCTCAGCGCCCCCAATACAAGTAGCGGAGCATCGATTCCGGCTCGGCGGAGCTCCGCTGCCTCGGGCGCGGTGGCGACCGCCAGGACGCTCGCGCCGCCGGCAATCGCCGCGCGCGCTGCCTGGACTCCGCCGTGCGCGTAGCCGCTCGCCTTGACCACGGCGCACAGGCGGGCCCCGCCCGTCAGCTCGCTCCGCAGGCGGGCCACGTTACGTTCGATCGCCGCAAGGTTAACCCGGGCGAGCGCGCGAAGCGGCATGGGGATGATTGTGTCTAGTCCGCGGTGAGCGCGCGCGGAAGCATGGAGATTACGTCGCTCGCGATCACCCCTTCCTCGCCGATCCGCTCCGCCGCGAGGCGTCCCGCGCGGGCGTGGACGAGGACCCCCGCACACGCAGCGTGGAACGGATCCATGTGCTTTGCGAGGTAGGCGCCGATCAGGCCTGAGAGCACGTCGCCCGTGCCCGCGGTGGCGAGCGCCGGCGCCCCTCCACGGCTGACGGCGACCCGGCCTCCGGGGTCGGCCACGAGCGTGTCATCGCCCTTGAGGACGACGATCGCCCGCGCTGCGTCGGCGGCCCGCTTCACCGAGTGCAGGCGCCGCTTGCCGACCGACGCGCTGTCGATCTCGAGCAGCCGCGCCAGCTCTCCCGCGTGTGGAGTCAGAACGGTTGCGGCCCGTCGTCCTGCCAGGGAAGAGAGCGCTCCAGCGTGCGCGTTCAGTCCATCGGCGTCGATCAGCAGCGGCAGCTCCGCGGCCTGGGCAATCGATCTCGCCAGCTCAAGCGCCCCGTGCTGGCGTCCCAGCCCCGGGCCGAGGACGAGCGCGTCCGAGCGCTCTGCACGCTCGAGAACCAGCTTCGCTCCGGCAGGCTCAAGCGAGCCGTCCTGATCCTCCAGCGGCACGGTCATCACCTCGAGCAACCGCGATTCGAAGATCGCGTTCAGCGAGGCGGGGACGCACGCTGTGACGTAGCCCGCGCCGGCTCGCATCGCAGACTCCGAGGCCATGCAGGGCGCGCCGGTGAGCCCTCTGGAGCCGCCGCAGATCACGACGCTTCCTGCCGCGAACTTGGTCGAATCGCTGCCCCTGCGAGGAACGTCGTCTGCAGCCCGATCGGCGATCAGGCCGATTGTCGGCTCGGCCGCGCTACCCGGCGGGATCCCGATGTCGATCACCCGGACCTGACCGGCGTGCGCCTTCCCGGGGGCGATCCACAGGCCCGGCTTGGCGGCGTGGAAGGTCGCGGTAGCGTGGGCGTGCGTTGCTGCGCCCGAAATCTCGCCCGAGGTCGCGTCGACACCGCTGGGGACGTCGCAGGCGACCACCACGGCTTGCTCGCCCGCCCGGTTGATCGCCTCAATCGCCGACGCGGCCGGTTCGCGCGGCTCCCCGGAGAATCCGGTTCCGAGGATCGCATCGATGATCGCCGCGGCTCCTTCGAGCGCAGCCTGATCGAATGACTCGGGAGCCGGTCCGGGAAGACGCTCGAGATTCGTGCGCGCGTCACCCTGGAGCTCTGCCGG